>DAITQE010000693.1:0-2580 GCA_036833235.1 Opitutus sp. | reverse complement strand
ACATCGCATTGTGCCAGACCTGCCATGGCGAGGAGAAGGCAAAGGACTCGCTCGGACAGGCGCCTAGCAATCTGTTCGACCAGAAATGGTATAACGGTAGTCAACCAGCGCAGATCGAGGGCAACATCCTCAATGGCATTCTCGAAAAAGGCATGCCGCCGTGGAAAGACGTGTTGCCCGCTGAGGACACAACCGCGCTCGCGGCTTTTTTGTGGAGTTTTCAGAAACGAAACGCGGCGCCTCCGGCGCGGACCTCGGCACCTGCCAAATAAATTTTTCCCGCAACCTCCGACCATTTTTCATGAAGCGCCTCGCCCGATTCCTTCCGCTCCTCTTCGGCGTCATTTTTGTTGCGACGCCTGCGCTCCACGCCGGTCGGCCGATCGACGCTGCGACCTATGATCGGTTCCTCGACGACACGCTCTTTAACGATGAGTTTTTCCCCGTCAGCAATCTGTGGATCGTAATCGGCGCGATGGCTGTGTTCGTGATGCAGCTCGGATTCAGCACGCTCGAGAGCGGCTTGGTGCGCGCGAAGAACACGGTGAGTTCGCTCTATCGCAACGTCTTCGTCGTCTGCCTCGGCGTGGTGGCGTATGCGATATGCGGATTCACGACAATGTTTCCCGGCGAGTTCAATGGTCTGCTCGCGTTTCACGGCTGGTTCGGCGTGCCGGTGAAGGATTATCTCGATCTCATGACGCCGCGCTACGATCCGGTGACCTGGTGGGCGGATTTTATTTTTCAGGCGATGATCGCAGCGAAGGCCGCCACGATCGTTTCGGGCGCAGTCGCGGAGCGGCAAAAACTTTTACCTTACATGATTTTTGCCATTCTGCTCACCGCGATCGCGTATCCGATTGCTGGATCATGGTCCTGGGGTAAAGGGTGGCTCTTCCGGCAGGGGTTTCATGATTTCGCTGGAGCGGGAGTCGTCCATGTCTTCGGCGGTTTTGCGGCACTGGCCTGCGTGCTCCTGCTGGGACCAAGGCTTGGAAAATATGCGGACGACGGAAACCCCCGTGCCATTCCCGGACATAGTTTGCCACTTGCGACGATCGGCATGTTCGTGCTGTGGTTTGGCTGGTTCGGATTTAACGGGGCGTCGCTTAAGAGCGCACATCCGGAAATGTTGGGCCTCGTGATCACGAATACCGCACTTGGCGGCGCCTGTGGCGGACTCGCTGCGATGTTGCTGACGGTGGTTGTTTTCAAAAAGCCTGACCTTACGATGGCGCTCAATGGCGTTCTCACCGGCTTGGTGGCGATCACCGGTTGCGCCGATATCATCCTGCCGCATCACGCGATGATAGCGGGCACGGTCGGTGGCGTCGTTGTGGTGCTGGCGGTGATCGGGCTCGACCGGTTGAAGATCGACGACCCGGTGGGCGCGATCCCGGTGCATGCCATCGGCGGGCTGTGGGGCGTGATGGCTCCAGCGGTTTTCGCGCAGGCCAATCCCTGGTGGCAGGGGGTTGGGGCGCTGGTGTATGCGTTTACCGGATTCGTTTTCTCGTTCGTGGTTTTCGGACTGCTGAAACTCACGCTTGGTGTGCGAGTAAAGCCGGACGCGGAACGCGCCGGGGTCGATGTCTCCGAACACGGCCAGGAAGCCTACGCGGCGGAACCTACGGCCACCATCTGATCCTTCGCACCCATGCCAACTCCACATTTCTCGCGTTCATGGCTGATCGGACTCGGCGGATTTGTCCTGCTGAGCGCCGCGGCGTATGGATTTTTTCGGCTCGCGGCCCGGCCGAACCCTGCTCTCACGATCCACCGCGGCGCGAGCTCAGCGCTTTTTGCCGACTCGGTCACGGTCGCGCCGGGTACCTCGTTATTTTTCACGTGGGGTGTGACCCCGAGCCCGCGGGCGAAGGCGATTGCGCGTGGCGAGACGGAGAGCGAGAGCGATCGCTACGGCGACACGTATGCGCAGGCGCGCGCGCTGATGACGCAGTTGACCGAGGATTTGCGCGAAGTTGGACTGACGCTGCGTGATGTGATCGCGGTACGCGCCAACCTCGTGGCCGAGCCGAAGCTCGACATGGCGGGCTGGAACAAAGCGTTCAGCGAGTTCTTCGGCACGGTGACAAACCCGCACAAGCCGGCGCGCACGACGATCGGAATTTCGCGACTCTTTCATCCCGATTATAAAGCGGAGGTCGAATTCGTGGCGGCGATACCGCCGGGGCGCGGGCCGTTCGCCAAGGGGACCCGTTTCGAGCGGCTTTATAACCGGCTCCACCGCATCGAAACCAGCGATCGCGTACGCAGCTACGGCCGGCCGACATGGGCGTTGAGCACGGGCAAGGCGATTGCGGCTGGTAGCACGCTCTATTTCCAATCGGCGGTATTTCCGGACCCGATGATGCTCAGCATGGCTGCGATGCCGCTTAAGATGCGAATGTATAAAGGAAATGTGGGCGCACAGGCGGAATCGATTTTCAAGAAACAAGTCGCCGCACTCAAGGAGGCGGGACTTACGCCGCGCGATTCCTTTTTCAGCCGGAACATTCTCTATCCTGATCCGAAAAGTGGCGGGTACCTGGATTTCTCAGCTTTCAATAAAACTTACAC
>DAITQE010000692.1:0-2590 GCA_036833235.1 Opitutus sp. | reverse complement strand
CAAGATGCCCGCGCTACGATGGCCGACCGCCACCGACAACTCACAGATGCGCCCTCCGTCAGGTTGTACTCCGGCGCAAAAAAGCGGGCCGGCTTTTGGCCGGCCTGCTTTGGGAGTGGGCGGGATACTGCCGTTTCGCGATGCTCTAAACCGGATTAAAAGGTGCCCTTCATTCCGAACGTCCAGTTCGTGCCGTAGTTTTCGTAGCGGTAGAGCACATCGGGATTACCCGCGCTTTTTTCCATGATGCGGTGCGACTGCTGAAAGACATTCCGGGCCGCAAAATAGAAGCTGAGGCGCTCGGTGATCTTGATGCTGCCGCTGAGATCGCACTTGGTGTTGGCCTTCTGGTAACGATTAATATTGTTCAGCCAGGGACCGGAATCGTCGGACCAAATGGCGCTGAAGCTGAAACGGAACCGGTTATAGCTCCAGCCGAGGGTGCCCTTGACTGAGTTCGGTATCACGCCCCCGAGGAAAACGCCGGTAGGTGTCTCGACATCGACCCGCGTGTAGGAAGCGGTAAGGGAGGTGCTTTGAAACAACCGCGGGAGGAACGACAGGTATTGCTGATACGAGTACTCCACCGTGTTCCAAGTCACCGGCTTGCTGGCGTTGGAGAAGCTCTGGAACTCGTAGTCAGCGAGGGCTGGATCGGTGTTGCCATATTCCTCGGCCGTTAGTCGCAGCCCGAGCGTCTGGTTCTTTGTCTTCGTGCGGGTCGCGACGACCTGTACATTGTTGATGCCGCTATTGCCGAAGAAATAACTGAGCGAGGCGGCGATCTTCTCCGATCGTTCGGGCAGCAGGTTGGGATTGGGCGTGGTGACAACAAGGTTGTCATCATCGATTCGGCGTGTGCCGCTGATGTTACTGATGTTCGGACGCCTGATGGTCTTGCCCCAGCCAATATCGCCGAGGAAGTTTGGCAGGATGGCGTATTTCGCCGTGAGGCTGGGGAAGAGGTCGTGGTAATCGGAATGGCGTGTGACTCGCGGCCGGGAGTATTTGTAATCGATGGCGGAAACGCTGTTCGGAATGCCCGTGGTGGCCGGGGCGACCGGGGTCGTCATCGGGTAGCCCGCAGCGGCGACTTGCTGGTTCGAATACGGATTGAGCTCATTGGCGTCGAGTTCGGTCAACTCGTAGCGAACACCGCCCTGAATCTGCAATTTTGCGATTCTCGTGTTGGCCATCAGGTAGCCGGCCGAGATGGTCTCGGTGATGTCGTAGGTCGGCACGTTCAGGTAGCGGCCGCTTTCGTAATTGGCGAGTGTCATACCGGAACTTCCGGCGACAGTGGCGCTGACCGGAAGACTGCGGACAAAATACTCCGGGTTGGTGTGGAAGAGCGTCCCCAGAGTATCGCGATCCGGGAAGGGCGGCGCGCCGCCACCGTTGAGCGAGGTGAACTGCACGTGGGGCTGGTTGCTACCCTGATAAAGCACAAACGGTGAGGGATAATTGGCGAACGAGCCCGTCGTCCCGCCGCCCGGTCCGATGAATTGCCACACTTCGTAAGCTCTCGTGTCGGTCGCGGTCTGGTAGTCACGCGCACGCTTGAGGCCCGTTTGGATGAAGGTGGGCAGCCTGACCGGCAGCACGTATTTGAAATTCAACTCTCCCGATTTGATATCGATCGTGTTCTGGCGGTTGTCGTCGGAAATGCGCGGGTTTTTCTGCAGCGAGAGGTCAGTCCAGTCCGCGCCGCCCGTCTGGGTGATCTTCCAGTCGGCGCCGTCGGAACTCGACCGCACCGCGGTGAAACCGATGCCCGTGACGCTGTTCACATTATTGTTGGCCAATGTCCCCTTCGCGAGGTTGTCGTAGTCGTTGCGCGAGTGCGACGACGTGAAGGCGCCGTCCAACGTGACGCTGCCCTGGTGATATTCGAAGCTGGGCGAGAGCGTGAGGGTGTTGGTGAATTTGTCGCCGTTGCCGCCGCCGAAAGCGATGCTGCCGCCGGTGGGCGTGGCGGTCCCGTAGGTGAGTACGCCGTCTCCCGGCACGGTGGCGCGCGTGCCGCCTGCATTCATCGTGACCTGGCGATTATAGAACAGCGCATGGTATTTCGCGAACAGGGTCGTCAACGAAAGCGTCAGATTTGGACTTGCCCGGAAATCAAAGGTCGCCCCAACGCTGCCACGCTCCGTCCACTTCGGTCCGTCCTTGAGCAGGACGGAGGTTAGCACCTGGCCGCGAGGGTCGGCTGCCGTGGGCGTGCGGTTGTAGTTGTGGTCGACCCGATACTGCTCGTTGTAGAGATTCGATTCCTGGATGCTTAGGACAACGCCGAGCTTATTTCGAAAAAAGACATCGGAGTAATTCAAGCTGTAGTTCGGCTTGTATTTGAGGCCGTTGCTGTCGTCGGGACCGACGGACCGTTTGAGGGTGAACTCCTGGGAGTTGAGTACGGTGCCAAAGGTTGCGGTGATATGTCGGCCTTTTTGGTCGAAAGCGCGCCTGCTCTTCAGGTTGATGTTACCGGCTGGAGCGTCCGCGTTCATCGAGGCGGGCGTAACGCGGTTGATCTCGATGGACTCGATGCTGTTGATCGAAATGGAATCGAAACCGAAGGAGCGATTAGCTG
>DAITQE010000691.1:0-2592 GCA_036833235.1 Opitutus sp. | reverse complement strand
GCTGTCGCGCCAGTTCGGCCGCGGATAAAAAGTCGACTGCGGTACCGAGCGTCTGCGGCGTCGCCGGCGTGCGGGTCGCCGTCGTGATAAGAGGCTCGAGCACGTCGACCGGCGGCGTTTGACCGCGCACGGATAAGCGCGCCGCGAAGGCGCTAAGAATAACAAGAGTCCGCCGCACGAAGCGGGACTGGAACGGGAGTTTCATGGATGTCTGCTTTTGTTTTAGGCAAGAGCAGGCACTCCGTCCGTTTCCGGCCGAGCGACTACTCTCACGCTTCATTTTTGCGATGAAGATTTCGCGAGCGACGTGCGCAAAAACGAACCACGTCGACGCGTGAGTATTCCAGGACGGATGTTCGGACTCCGCATTTCCTGCCGGCCATGAAGCCAGCGTCCTCCCCTCTTCGCCTTCACCAGACTTGAAGTCCGATTGGCTTTTCCGTGCGTCACCGCACGGCAGAAGTTTGGTTTGATGCGTTACCGCAGCGCAACTGTGGCCGGTTTTCACGGCCTTTCCCGCTGCCTGGAATGATTGAAAGAAAGGCGACACTGCACGTTGAGCAACCCGGCGAAGCAAGCTGCTTTTCTGCGCACGGCTTGGCCAAAACAGTGTGCCTATTTCGCGAGCTTCCGACGTAGGTTGCGCGCTCGCCGCGCTACGTTCCTTTCTTTCGCGGGCTTCCTTCAGACGTAGGTTGCGCGCTTGAGTGCTTGCCGCGCAACGTAGCGCGGCAAGCGCGCAACCTACGCCCGAAGGAAACGCGCAACCCACAGCGGTAGAGCACCAAAACTCGCGGCTGGATTCGATGCATCAACGTATACGCAAGAAAAGATATGTTCGCTTGCCAATCCGGTTCTCGCACCTACGCTGCAGCCCTTCTTTCCCGTCATGCCCACCACTCCTCCACGTTCCGCCACCTCCGCCGATCCGGCGACCCGCGCCGCCATGTCAGCCGCCGACCTTCAAGCGCTTTTCGACTCGCGCATCGTTTTGCTCGATGGAGCCATGGGCACGATGGTGCAGACGTACGGGTTGGAAGAAGCCGATTTCCGTGGCGATCGCCTGAAGTCGCACCCGCACGATCTGAAGGGCAACAACGATCTGCTCTCGCTCACGAAACCCGAGATCATTGAGGCCATTCACTCCCAGTATTTTGCGGCCGGCGCCGACATGGTGGAGACCAACACCTTCAACTCCACCACGATCTCGCAAGCCGACTACAAACTCGAATCGCTCGTCACCGAAATGAATCATGCCGCCGCGGCCGTCGCCCGGCGCGCCGCCCAAAAAGCAGAAGCCGCCACGCCGGGCCGCCGCTGTTTTGTCGCTGGAGCGGTCGGGCCGCTCAACCGGACGCTTTCGATGTCACCTGACGTCAACCGGCCCGATTACCGCGCAGTAACGTGGGATCAGGTCGTCTCAGCTTACACCCAGCAAATTCGCGCGGTGCTCGATGGCGGCGTCGATACCCTTCTCGTTGAAACCATTTTCGATACTCTCAACGCCAAAGCCGCGCTGTTCGCCGTGGAAAGTGTTTTCGAGGAACGCGGCTACCGCGTGCCCGTGATGATCTCCGTCACCATCACTGACGCTTCAGGCCGCACACTCTCGGGCCAGACAATTGGCGCGTTTTATAATTCCGTGCGTCACGCCAAACCGTTTTCGGTCGGAATCAACTGCGCGCTCGGCGGCGCCGCGATGCGTCCTTACGTCGAGGAACTCGCCGCCCTCGCCGGTTGCTACATCACCTGTTATCCAAACGCCGGGCTACCGAATGCGTTTGGCGGATACGACGAATCTCCGGACGACATGGCGGCAGTGCTGAGCGAATTCGCCGCGAGCGGTTTCGTTAACCTTGTCGGAGGATGCTGCGGTTCGACGCCGGCCCACATCGCAGCGATTGCACGCGCAGTCAAAGGCAAGCCTCCACGCCGATTGCCGTCCTCCCCTCGCGCGATGCGTCTGAGCGGCCTCGAATCTCTTCAGGTCGGCTGAACCGCAACCATGCTGAGAAACGCATCTTTCCGAGAGGAACCTCCTCAGCCTCTCTTGTGATTGCGAAGAGCGTAACGACGAAGCAATCCATCCAGCTGGACTGCCACGCCCTCGTTCCGCGGGTTCGGAATAACAATCGAGGCCAGCCCGTCTTCCCTTTCGTGTATTTCGTGTTTTTCGTGGTTAACTAAATTTCCGTGTCCACCTCCCCCGCCCAACCATCAGCCTCCTCGTTCCTCGTCATCGGCGAGCGCACCAACATCACCGGTTCGCCAAAATTCGCGAAAGCGTTGAAAGCGGGCGACTGGGACGCGTGCCTCGCGATCGCCAAACAGCAGGTCGAAAGCGGCGCCAACGTCATCGACATCAACGTCGACGAGGCGCTCATCGACGGCGAAGCGACGATGGTTAAATTCCTCAACCTCATCGCCGCCGAACCGGACATCTCGCGCGTTCCGGTGATGCTCGACTCCTCGAAATGGACCGTGCTGGAAGCCGGTTTGAAATGCATTCAGGGCAAAGGCATCGTGAACTCCATTTCACTGAAGGACGGCGAATCCGAATTTCTGCGACGCGCGAAACTCCTGATGCGCTAC
>DAITQE010000690.1:0-2593 GCA_036833235.1 Opitutus sp. | reverse complement strand
GATAGCACCAACGGACATCTGAAAGCTCCGTTCGAAGCGCAACCGCTGACGCCTCGCACGAATTGCGCACGCCGCTCACCGCCTTTCGCACCGTGGGCGAAGTGGCCTTGCGCGCACCGAAGTCCGACCCACGAGCGCTGCGCGAGGCCATCGCCAACATGCTGGAAGAGGCACAAAATATGAGCCGGCTGATCGAGCGCATGCTCCTGCTCGCTCGCGTCGAGAGCGATGGCTTGCCGGTCAACATTCAGAGTCTCGCGCTGGACGGCGCGCTGGCCGAGATCCGCGAGTCGCTGCTGCCACTCGCCGAGGAAAAACATCAAATCATCGAGCTGCAATGCCCGCCTGGGCTGCGCGTGCTCGCCGATACCGACCTGTTCCGGCACATCGTGTTGAATCTTGGTCAGAATGCCATCCGCCACGGTCCGCCAGGTTCGAAGGTATGCTGGCATGTCCGGGCGGACGAATCCGGCGCGACCGCTTGGATTGAAGTTCGCGACCAGGGGCCGGGCGTGCCACCGGCCCACCGCGAGCGCGTGTTTGAACGCTTCAATCGCGTTGATCCCGCGCGGGCTCGCGCGGCGGGCGGCATGGGGCTGGGCTTGTGCATTGCCAGGGTTGCGGCGGAACGGATGAAAGGTGCGGTTGAATTACTGGACACTTCGGGTACCGGCGCCTGCTTCCGCGTCCGCCTGCCAACGGAATCGCCCTCGCGTCGGGCAACCTGACTGAATCTTCAGGTTCGCTGGCTTTTCCGGGCCCGCGTTGCCTGCGATTGTGCGTTCGCTCGGCTGGTGAAGCCAAGCGAACAGGCTCATCCGACACGTCCCTCAAACTACGAAGCAAAGTCTCATGTCCTTGCCGACGCCCGATTTTCCTCCCAAGCCTCCGGCCAAGTCATGGTGGAAAAAATGGCCGTTGATCGTCGTTTTGCTCGCAGCGGTGTTGATTGCGGCGATGTTGCCGTTGCAGGGCAGACCCGATCTTGTGATTCGCCCACTAATTGTGATCGTGTTGCTGTTTTTTGTCGGAGCGCTACTCGACCGGCGGCGGTGACGCGCCCCGCGGATCGGGCGGTTTGACCGGAGTTCGATTCCGAAGCGCCCGGGCTTGGGCTGCGGTCAGGTTGCAACCACGACCGCGACGCAATAGTAGAGAATCCGCTCGCCCGGATAGTGCGCAACGCCGGTCACGAAGATCTGCCGTCCCACCGCCGCAAAGGGCGCGCCCGCCGCGAGGCGCGGGCCCAGATTGTTCTCCTTTTCCAACGCCATGCTCCACGTCGCGTCGTGCGACAGCACCAGCGTGGTTCCGGGCGGTGCGACCAGCACGCTGAAGGTGGTGACTGGCGACGCGGGCGGCAACGGTGCGACTGCCGCCGCAGTAGCCGGTATGGGCATCGCCATCGCGGGCGAAGGCAGCGCGAGCGGCCCGCCGGGCGCCGGCCCCTGCTTCAAGTCGAGCTTGATCATGCGGGCGACGGCCTCGGGGCCTGCTTCGCCCGCCACCATGCCGACCCAGTCGAGGAGCAGGTGGCGCACCGCGGTCAGATCGGGTGCGTGCGCGATGGGCTCCATGCCGCCGCTTTTCCGAACGGCTTTGATAAGGGTGGAGATTTCCTTCAGGTATACATTCTTTTGTGCACCCGGAATATAATACATGAACACCAGATGCACGGGCTGGCCGTCCTCCGCGCCATAGTCGATGCCCTGTGCCGACCAGCCGATGGCGCAAAACAGTTCACCCTCGTCGCGCCGTGCCCGCACGTGCGGCACCGCGACGCCAAGTCCGATGCCAGTGTTGCACTCCTGCTCCCGACGCTGGATTTCCTCAATCGCATCAGTGCCAACCTCGATGTCAGGATTGGCATCGAGGATACGCGCAAGGAAAGTCAGCGAGCGCGGTTTTCCGTTGTCGGGCAATTCGAAGAGCCGACCTTCCTGCAAAGCGTTGAGGACACTGCGCATAAATCAGTCCAGGCCAAACCGGCGCACGAACCACATCTTCACGATGTGGGTGAGCACGCCGTAGGCGACGAGAAACCCCGCCAGCCAGAGGAAATAAACGCCTGGCAGCGGAGTAAACCCGAGGTAACGCGCCAACGGTGAGAACGGCAGCCAGACACCGATGGCCATGACCACAAGCGTCGCGATCAGCATCGGCTTGCTCGCCCGGCTTTGGATGAAAGGAATCCTCTGCGTACGGATAATATGCACGATCAGGGTCTGCGTCAGCAACGATTCAATAAACCAGCCCGTGTGAAAGAGGCTTTCCCAGTGCGTCTTGTCGGCCGCGGAGGTGCCGCTCGCGCTGAACGCCGCGCAGCCAAAGAAATACAGCATCAGGAAAAACGTGGCATAATCGAAGATCGAGCTGATCGGGCCGATGAAGACCATGAAATTGCGGATGCTCTTGATGTTCCAACGGCGCGGTTTGTTCAGGTATTCGATGTCCACATTGTCGAGCGGAATACCGAGCTGCGAAAAATCGTAGAGTAGGTTATTCACGAGCACCTGGATGGGTGCCATGGGTAGGAAGGGCAGAAAATAGGCGCCCCCGACGACGCTAAACATGTTCCCAAAGTTGGAACTCG
>DAITQE010000689.1:0-2597 GCA_036833235.1 Opitutus sp. | reverse complement strand
ACAAACACGAGTAGAGTCGTTGGTACTCCGCGCCGTTGGTTTCGCCTTTACGGACTTTGTCGTCCGTCGTTCGCGATTTTCTCCGAATGAGACGTCTCATTTACGAGATTAACGAGTCGCTGCGGATCGCGTTTACCCAGATCCGAGCGAACAAGCTGCGCTCGATGCTGACGGCGTTGGGTGTGATCATCGGCATCGTGGCCGTCACGCTGATGGGCACGGCGATCAAAGGCATCGATGTCGGCGTGGACCGCAGCTTTTCCGGTTTTGGCGACGATATATTGTATGTGACCAAAACGCCGTGGGTCGATCGGCAGGAATGGTGGAACTATCGCAATCGCCGGCCGATCCGATTTGAATACGCCGGCAAGGTGAATGAGTGGATTGCGACGAATCCGGACAGTGCGCTGAAGCTGGCCGTGCCGGTGGCGAACCGCGGAACGACAGTCATCCGCGGCGAGAATCGTTTGAACAACATCTGGACGATGGGCACATCCGCGGACTATTCGCGCATCACCCGTTCGGAAATGAAGGAAGGCCGCTTCTTCAGTGAGTTCGAGGCTCAGGCCGGCGCCAATGTCGCGATTATCGGATACGACGTGGCGGACGCGTTGTTCCCGGGTGAATCAGCGGTGGGACAGACGGTCCGGATCCTCGATCAGAATTTCAAGGTGCTCGGAGTCGCCGCGCGGCAGGGAAGTTTCCTCGGGCTGTTTAGCTGGGACTCCATGCTGGCGATGCCGATCACCACCTTCCGGCGCTATTATCGGCTCAACGACAACAGCGAAATCCGCGTGCAAGTCGACACGACGCGCATGGAAGATGCGCGTGACGAATTGCGCGGGTTGATTCGACGTATCCGCCAGCTTGGGCCCGAGATGCCCGACGACTTCAACATCAACGATCAGGGCACGATTCGCGCACAGCTCGATCCCATCAAGAACGGCATCGCGCTCGCCGGTCTGTTCATCACCGGCCTCGCGCTCTTCGTCGGCGCGATCGGCATCATGAACATCACGTACGTGAGCGTGAAGGAGCGTACCAAGGAGATTGGTACGCGCAAGGCTCTGGGCGCGCGGCGCCGGACAATCCTGCTGCAATTTCTGATCGAGGCCGTGGCGATCTGCGTGGTCGGTGGTGTAGCCGGTTTGGCCATTGCGTACGGCCTGTCGCTGCTTGTGGGCACGCTTGCACCCAGCTTCCCTCTCGTGTTCTCGGTTGGACTCGTGGTGACCGGGCTGGTGATTTCGATGTTCACGGGAATTTTTAGCGGCTTCGCTCCGGCGTGGCAGGCGAGCAAACTCGATCCGGTGGTGGCGCTCCGTTACGAATGAACCTCGCGGAAACACTCCGGCTGGCCCTCTCCTCGCTTTCGGCGAATAAACTTCGCTCTGGGCTGACGATGCTTGGCATCGCCGTTGGCGTTTTCTCGGTCATCGGCGTCATGACCGTGATCACCGGACTGCGCAACAACATCGAGCTTGGTTTGAATGTGCTGGGAGCGAACAGTTTTCAGTTCACCAAGTATCCGGCGCTTAACTTCGCGCGCCAGCGTTTCGCGAACCGGCGTGATATCGTTTATGAACAGGCGGCCCGGTTCAAGGAGTTGATGGGGGATTCCGTCACGGTTAGCCTGCAGTTGTACCGTGGGGGTCGTCGCGTGACGTACCTCGACCGGCACACCAACCCAAATGTAGGGCTGATCGGCGGCGACGACAATTTTATCACGAGTCGCAACTTCGAAATCGCGTCGGGCCGTAATCTGGGCGTCGAGGATGTGGAATTCGGCCGGGCGGTGGTCGTGCTGGGTAACGATATTGTGACGACGCTGTTTTCGAACGAGGATCCATTGGGCAAACTCGTCCGGATCGATGGGCAAACTTACACCGTGATCGGGGTGCTGGCGCCGAAGGGGACCGCGTTCGGACAAAGTCAGGACAACAACGCGCTCACGACGATCACCAAGTATCTGGAAACGTACGGCCGAAGTGGTCGCTCGATCGGCGTGAACGTTCAGGCGCACGGCCAGGCGGAACTGGGGGCGGCGCAGGACACGGCGATTGGCGTGATGCGGCTGGTGCGCGGACTCGCGCCGGAGGACAGCAACGACTTCGAAATCTTTTCCAACGAGACGTTGATCGAATCGTTCAACAAGGTGGCCAGTATCGTCGCGACGGGAGCGTTTGTCATCAGCGCGATTGCGCTGCTCGCCTCGGGCGTGGGCGTGATGAACATCATGCTGGTCAGCGTGACCGAGCGCACGAAAGAGATCGGCATTCGCAAAAGCATTGGCGCGAAGCAGCGAAACATCCTCATGCAATTCCTGATCGAGGCCGTCATGCTCTCGATGGTGGGCGGCCTGGCGGGCATCACGCTTGGCGTCGTCGGCGGAAATGTTGTCGCCCTGTTGCTCAAGGCCGTGACTGTTTTCCCGTGGGGATGGGCGCTGACGGGGTTGCTCGTTTGCTCGGGGATTGGGGTTGGCTTTGGATTTTACCCGGCGTGGAAAGCGGCGCGGCTCGATCCGATCGAAGCGCTGCGGTACGAGTGAGGTTTTCGCGGTGCGAAAACCTAATCTGGATTTTGCAAAGCAAAAT
>DAITQE010000688.1:0-2598 GCA_036833235.1 Opitutus sp. | reverse complement strand
ACTCAAACCGGCACGAATGCCGTCCAACGTTGGGTCGGCGCCTTCCCGCGTCACGAGCCAATCCACCGTCGCCAGCACCTCCATGCCGAGCGGCGATTGGAAGCCGTCAATTAATGCGTCCGTGGCTTCGAGTGCGGGCAAATACTCTTGGGCCTCGCTGCTTTTCAGATAAAACTCAACTTTCTCGCGTTTCGATTCCTCGAACCAGATCGTGTCGAACGGCTCGGCGTCAGCGAGTCGTTTGTCACAGTGGAGATAGCTTCCATCCAAGCCGTCGAGGAGGTGCGTGAGCCGCTGTGCATAGGGTCCGTAGCGGTTGGCTTCGAACCGCAGGTTGAGCGGATCGGGCAGGCCCATCTTCTGAATTGTACGTTCGAGGCACCACGCGAGTTTCTGTGTCTCGATGAGGGTGCATTCGATACCGAGGACCCAGTATCGGCGAACAATCTCTGCGATCAGCGCACGGGCCGGCGTAAGTGCCTCAACGCCTCTTTTCTTGGCGACATTCTGATATTTGGCCGTGGGCTCGAAAACGATAATTTCAACGTCGTCGAGATCACCGAGTGCCGCTTCGATGCGCGGCCGAACCGCCGTCCACTCGAGGCCACCATTACCGCAGCCCAGGGGAGGCAGTGCGATCGATCGGATTTTCTTTTCCTGAATCACCCTCTTTAGGTCGGCGAGGCCGCTGTCGATCCACTCGATTTGCGTGGGCTGGCGCCAGTGCTTCTTCGTTGGAAAATTGATGATCCATCTCGGGCCGTCCAACTCAACGCCGGCCTGTACGAACATCCAGCCAACCTGCACCTCGCCCGCCTTGCACGCCGCCTCATAGGCGGAGAAGTTCTCCGGGAAGCGTTCCTTGAACATGAGCGCGATGCCTTTGCCCATGACTCCGACCGTGTTCACGGTGTTGACCACCGCGTCCACACGGGCATCGAGCAAATTACCTTGGGTGAAGCGCATCATGAGAAATACCAGCTGGGGAGCGTCTTCACCGTAATGGTCACGCCATGCGCGGCAATCAGAGATTCGAGCTTTTGCCGGACCATATCGTCGTGGCACCCGATGCCATCGATCGCGGCCAACGGCACCTGATGGTGGACCAACGCTTCCGCCTGATAGCGGAGCTGTTTGCCGGGGTCGACGTCGTCGGTCTTGAAATTTCGGCTCTGCAACAGCGCCCAATCGATGCGCGCCAGGTCGGCCAAATCGCTGAAATAATCCGTGTCAGCCGCGTAGGCATGCTGATTGGTGAAGACGAACGGGAGCTTGAGTTTGTGCACGCGATGCAGCGAGGAGACCAAGATGACGATGTCCTTGTTCGCCCGCCGGGTAATGCCGCCGTAGCCCGTGTGAATGTTATACATCATGATCGAGAACGGCGTGAAGTAGAACGGCACGTAGTCACTCAATGTGCCGCCGGGCGGAATGGGCACGACATGCCGGGAGCGTTTGCTGATAAGTTCAACACTGCCGATGTTGACATAATGGGGATCCTGATCGTCCGAATTCCGGCAATGCAGACCGTGACGAAGAATCCACGGAACGCAGTCGATGTGCGCGATGCGGAAGATGAGCGCCTTGTCTGGATTCAGGTTGGACACGACGAACGTTTAAAGCTGGCCGGTGAAGGCTCGGTGCAGGAGCGACTTCTTCAACGCCTCCAGCGCGGCGATCTTCCGCTCGTAGAAGCGGGCGAGGCGTTGGGTTTCGGCGGCGTTCAACTCCCGGCCAACCCGACGGCGGCGTGCTCCCGTTGGAACAGGGGAACGCCCACCCGCGCGATGTGGGCGGCAACGTCAGGATCGGTGTTCCGGTCGAAAAGGATCAGACTGAAGCGATACGGCAGCAGCAGGTCATCCAAGGCGTCGTAGATTTTCCCGACCGTTCGCCAATCGAGCGCTTCGCCCATCAGCGACAGGTCAATATCCGAGCCCGGTTTGTGCGTGCCCTTCGCCCGGGAGCCGAAGAGCACAGCCTTTTCCACCGCGGGGAAATGCGCCAGCACGCTGCTGATTTGTTTTACCGTCTCCGCGGGCAGTCCGTGCTGCGGGTTCATGGTTCGAGGGCTTCCAGCTCGGAGAATTTGGCGCGGAACGCCGCAAACTCCGGCACGAAACTCGCGAGGATGGCGGCGGCCACCTCGTGGGCGGTTTTCTCGTTGTAGGTGTGGCTGCTGCGATTGCGGGCCTGGATCATCGCCATCCATTCCTCTCCGTTTGAGATCAATCCTTTGGCGAACGCCTCGCGCGTGGCGTCCTTCGATCCGTAGAGGTTGGCCGCACCGCGCGATTCCAAAAAATCCTTCAGGATGTTCCAGGCCAGTTCATGCGTGAACTCGAACGCTTGGATGAGACCCTGCTGTTCCAGATCCGACAGCTTGCGCTGCTTCGCCAGCTCCGCCGCGGCGGACAACTGGGCGAAGGCTTTGCCGAAGCTCTGGAAGCGCTGCCGCCAGCGAACGTCGGGAATCTTGGGCATGGACCAACGAGAACAGGAAGAGGTGGAAGTGGCAGCAACTATTTCGCCAGCGGGGACGGGGGAAAATCAGAGCTGGCCGGTGAAGGCTCGGTGCAGGAGTGATTTCTTCAACGC
>DAITQE010000687.1:0-2598 GCA_036833235.1 Opitutus sp. | reverse complement strand
GTGCAGGACGGTCAGGAGAAGGACGCCCCTCCGCTGGTCTTTGTGCCGTATCGGCAGGAGCCGTGGGGTTGGATGGCTCTGCTTCTGCGCACGTCTTCCGATCCGGCTGCGCTGGCCGCTCCAGTCCGTGCGGCGGTGCAGTCGATCGATCAGGATCTTGCGCTGTTTGAAATCTCGACGTTGCCCGTCGCACTCGAACGCAGTCACTGGTTCTTGCGCGTGTTCGGCACGCTCTTCTTCACGTTTGCGATGATCGGGCTGCTGATGGCATCGGTCGGAATTTACGCGGTGGTCGCGCAATCCACGGTCCGGCGCACGCGCGAGATTGGGATTCGCATGGCCCTAGGCTCCACTGCTGGAGGGATTATCCGACTGGTTTTGGCGCGTGGCCTCGTTCAGCTGGTGCTCGGTCTGGCGCTAGGTTTGGGTGGTGCAATTGGGGCGACGCGTCTCTTGTCGAAAACCGGAATGCTCTTCCAAGTTTCGCCCAACGATCCGCTGGTGTTCGGCGGGATCACGGTGCTGCTCGTAACGATTGGCGTGTTCGCCTGCTGGCTGCCCGCGCGACGCGCCGCGGCGCTTCATCCGGTCAAGGCGCTACGGCACGAGTGACGGGACAGTCCTGTTTGTTGACCTGTAGGTTGCGCGCTCGCCGCGCAACGGGCCCGCGACGGCGAACGTAGCGCGGCGAGCGCGCTACCTACAAGAGAGAGAGATCGCAATTTGTAGGCCGCGAGCGAACTCGCGGCCTACGACGCGGTAGTTGGGCATCATGAAAACGTATTCCCGCGGTTGGGGGCGGGACCCGCCTACAGCGCCGCTCCTGCACGGACGGCGGCGTATGAGCTTCTCAGCACCGGAGATTCCCCCACAGTTTAATTACAACTGATTTGTGGCTTGAGCGAGCCGTGCTTGCTAACACTTTGCGGTGCAAATCATGCGGAATTTTTTCGGCGTTCAGCATGCGCGGCAAACCACGTCGATGACGCGCACGTTATTGCTTTGGGCCCTGATGCTCACCAGTCCGGTGCTCCTCGCAACCTCGAAGGCTGCGGGCACGGAGGCTCGCGATTCGGTGGCCTATCTGAAGCAACTCAGCCTCGAGGAACTCATGGAGCTGCAGGTGACCTCCGTTTCGCGACACCCTGAGAAGTTGATCGATGCGGCTTCATCGATCCAAGTTATCACCGGCGAGGAAATCCGCCGCTCTGCCGCGTCGAGTCTTCCGGAAGCACTGCGGCTCGCGAACAACCTGACGATCGCCCAAAAGAATTCGCGGGAGTGGGGCATCACGGCCCGAGGCTTCAACTCAGCGCTCGTGAATAAGCTGCTGGTCGTGATCGACGGTCGCACCGTTTTTTCGCCGCTGTTTTCCGGCGTGTTTTGGGACGTGCAGGATTACCTGCTCGAGGATGTTGACCGCATCGAGGTGGTCAGCGGGCCAGGCAGCACGCTCTGGGGCGCCAATGCGGTCAACGGCGTGATCAACATCGTGAGCAAGAACGCGCGGGACACGCAGGGACTTTACGTCGAAGGCGGTGGCGGCACCGAGCTGCGCGATTTCGGCAGCATGCGGTACGGCACGAGCATCGCGCCCAACGTCTATCTCCGCGTGTACGGAAAATTTTCCGATCGCGACAACGGGCTGCGCGCCGACGGCACTGACGCGACGGACGCATGGTTCATGCGCCGCGGCGGGTTTCGACTCGATACGGACGGCGGCCCATCCACGCTAACGTTGCAGGGAGACGTGTACGATGGCTCCGAATACGTTGCAACGGGCGGCGTTCAGGAGGTCGGTGGTGGCAATCTGCTCGGCCGGTGGTCTCATGTGATTTCAGAGGAGTCCGACATGGCCTTACGAGTCTATTATGATCGAACGCATTTGCGCGACCCGATCGCGAACGTTTTTGGGGCGCGGCAATATCTAACCGATGATCTCGATACGTACGACGTGGATTTTCAACATCGGTTCGCGGTCGGCGAGCGGCACCGTATCGTATGGGGGCTCGGCTATCGTTTCACTCACGATAGCGTCGGAAACGCGTCGAACGCCGCCTTCTGGCCGGCGCGGCTCGATCATGAATTGTATAGTGGTTTCGTACAGGACGAGATCGCTCTCCGGCCGGACGTTTCGCTGATTTTGGGCACCAAGCTCGAGCACAACGACTATACGGGTGCCGAAGTGGAGCCCACGATTCGCCTGCAATGGAATCGCGCGGCCAACCAGAGTTTCTGGACCGCGATTTCGCGGGCCGTACGCATGCCTTCGCGGGTCGATCGCGATTTCTATCAACCCGCACGATTGCCGTTCGTGTTGCAGGGAAACGACAGTTTTCGCGCGGAAACCCTGGTTGCTTTCGAAGCTGGCTTTCGCACTCAGCTCGGCGAGAAAGCGTTCACGTCGATCTGCGCGTTTTATAACGAGTACGATTTTTTGCGCAGTGTGACGCCGACGCCGGTCACGATCTTTCCATTCTCTGTGGCTAACAATCTCGAAGGCGAAACCTACGGTCTCGAGGTCAGCGCGACCTATCTTGTTCGCGACGGCTGGCGGCTCCGCGGCGGATATAACTTTCTGAAAGAGGACATTCGCTG
>DAITQE010000686.1:0-2600 GCA_036833235.1 Opitutus sp. | reverse complement strand
GATCGAAGACATAAAAGTTCCGAAGCTCGGAGAGCGCGGGATCGCAGGTGAGACCGCGGCCGATCAGATTTGCCTCTTCCTCGCCGGTGAGGATTCGAATCTCGTGCCCGATTTCGGCCCGAACCAAGGCGCGAAAATCTGCTCCGTTCTGCGCATCGCGGACGGCGCTGGTCGCAACGAGAATGGTTCTGGCCGGATGATACGGCGCGGCAAACGCGAGCAACTCACGCAGCGCCGCCACACCGCGGCGCATGCTGTCGTCTGTCAGCCGCGGGACGGTGCGATTGATGCCCGCGCTAATGCGTGCATCAACCGTCTTGGTCCCAAGCACGCGGATACTTCCCGTGGGATCGCGGTCGGCGACCAAGAGTTTAATCGAGTTGCTGCCGATATCGATGATCGCGACGGACGAGCTAGGCATTTGTCACCACGAAACACCTAGAAACACACGAAAGGAAGATTTCGTTATCGGCGATCGGCCGTGAATCACGCAAATTGCTGCGTATGGTGCTTCTCGTTCGGGTGGCTTCGCGTGATTCGCGGGAGATACGCTACAGCACGAAGTCGCCGGGCGCGATCAACAGGACGAATTCGCCTTTCAGGCTCGTTTTCGCGAGTTGTGCCTGAACGTCGCCAGCGCGCCCCACGAGGAAAGTTTCGTGCAATTTCGTGACCTCTTTTGCGACGCAGATCACGCGATCCACCCCAAGCGTGACGACGATCTCAGCCACGGCCTTGTCGATTCGGTGACAGCTTTCATAGAGCGCGAGCGTGTATTCGAACTCCCGATGCTTCTCGAAAAATGCGATGCGCGCAGCGGACTTCGGCGGCAAAAATCCAACAAAGAGAAAACCATTTGTGGGCAGGCCGCTGGCACTGAGGACCGCGGTGAGAGCGCTCGGACCCGGCACGGGTACAACCGGTAGGCCGCGACGACGGCAAGCGCGGACGAGACGAAAGCCGGGATCGCTGAGAGCGGGCGTACCCGCATCGCTCACGACGGCGACGGATTTGCCGGCCGCCAACTGGTCGGCGAGACGTTCCGCCATTTCGATCTCGTTGTGCTCGTGATAGGCGACGAGTTCCTGTCGGAGGCCGAGGCGAGCAAGCATCGCGCCCGTGGTGCGCGTATCTTCGCATGCCACGACGTTCACTTTTCCCAGAATTGATCGCGCGCGATCTGTCAGGTCTGCAAGATTTCCGATTGGAGTTGCCACCACATAGAGATGACCGGGCAGGGGCGTAAGCGAAGGGTTGTCCATGAGGGAGGTGTCGGTCGGCTGGCTAAAAACTCAGCGTTGGTGGATTGAGCTGTAGGTTGCGCGCTCGCCGCGCAACGGGTCGGCGAGGGCGGACGTAGCGCGGCGAGCGCGCAACCTACAGGAATCGCCGAGTTTTAACATTGTCTGGTGAGCGAGTGGATTGCACAAAAAAATCCGGCAGTGAGCCGGATTTGGACCGCACCGCCGACGAGCGGCGGTGTCATGCGGAGAACGCGGGTGGAGAATCTCAGCGGCCCATCCCGCTACCCATGCCAGGAATCTGGCCTTCCCAATCAGCCGGACGGCTCCACGGAATCGACGTATCTTTTGGAGCAGACATGCAGCCAGCAGCCAGCGCAACGAAGGCCAGCAGGAGGAGGCCGAGAATGGATTTCTTGGGCGAGATCATTTGGTTCGCTTGTTTATACTTGGGAAGGCGGTGGGTGCAAGACGGCAAGCGATCGAAACATCGAGTCGGGGGAGCAGCGGCGGGCATCCGGTGATGAGAAACAATTATTATTCCTTGGTTCCAGAAGAATTACGCGTCGTCAGTAATGACAGCACCAGCAGGATTGCGGCGCCACTTTGCAGCATTAAAAAAGGCGCTAGACCAAACACTCACCAGCCCACGTGAAAACCCCGCGATTGGTGTAGGTTGCGCGCTTGCCGCGCAACGTTATCGACGCGGATCCGTTGCGCGGCGAGCGCGCAACCTACAGTTCAATCCAAGAACCGAGCGAGTGGATTGCCCAACGCGAACCGCAGTGGCGCAAAGCCGGCCGCATTCCATCACGGTGACGGCTTACATTCCGTACCGTGATTGATACCACGGTTCGCGGGCGCGTTTCTTCACGCCGCTGCTGCGGTTCGCCGCGAGATGCTCCAGGATTTTGAAGACGGGTTCTGGCGACGTTTCATCACCCAACTGCGCGGCGATTTCTTCGACGGTTTGGAATTTGCCGGTCGTGGCCTGCAACGCGGCAGTGATTTTCTGCTTCAAGACGATGACGCCGCCCGCCGCTTTTTTGCCGGCTTCGACTCCCGGCTGGTGATACGCATTGATGCCAATGAGCGTTGCATAGAGTCCGACCACGCGCTCGTACAAGGCGATGAGCATGCCGAGTGTTCGCGGTGAAACGTCCGGCAGGGTAAGGGTGACCGAGTGGCGGTCTTTTTCGCTGAGCGCATCGCGAGTGCCCAAATAAAATCCCTGCAGATAATCGCCGGCGGTGATGCCGGGTTCGACCTCGAGTGAAGTTTTCGCGTCACGATCCTTGAGCACCTCGATGAAGGTCACGAAAAAATTATTCACGCCCTCGCGGAGCTGTTGCACATAGG
>DAITQE010000685.1:0-2604 GCA_036833235.1 Opitutus sp. | reverse complement strand
TAACCGGGCTGTGCTGGACCCCACTGCGTGTGCCAATAGTTCGCCGTCTGGCCGTCGATCGCATTCTCTGCCGTCCCGTCCTCGCGTTCACGTTCCTCGCTGTCCACGTAGGCGATCGTCCAGCCTTCCGTGCTCAACGGATTCCCAGCGGCATCGAGCAACGTGATCTCCGCCACCGCGGCGAAGGGTTTTCCATCCTGGGCATTGACCGCCTCGAGGCAAAAATACCGGCCATGGGCCGGCGTCGGCAGACGCACGTCCTGCAGACCCGTGCCCGGAGCGAAGCTCCCGGTGTAAGCGGGGTCGCCAAAGTTGGAACGCAGTTTGACCTCCCGACGGCTGGTTCGGGCAAAGTCGAGCTTCGGACGCAGTTCATCCAAGATGGGATGATCCAGCGCGGCCACCATCGGCTTTTCAGGGCCGAGCAGATCGAGAATTACCACCTCATTGTCTCCCGCCTTCAGCCACGGGCCTGGCACATACATCGTCTGCTGCGGACCGATATTCCAGTAACGCCCGAGGTTGTGACCGTTGACCCAGGCAAAACCTTTGCCCCACGAACGCATGTCCAGGAAGCAGTCGCCCGGTCGATCGACCTTGACCGTCGCGCGCCAAAAGGCCGGACCGTAGCCCGCTGCGGGAGCAGCGGGACCGCTCTCCGGACTCGCGTCCGAAGTCCCTGCGCTCCCGCGCAAGGCCACCGGCCGGAAGTCGAGCCCCGCGAGTTGCGCAGCATCGAGTGGCAAGCGAAAGATCTGCCAGCCGCGCAGCTCGACCGGAGCTTTGCCAGACGTCGCGAGTGTTACCGGAGCGTGGATACCTTTACGGTCGTGCACTTCCACGCCGAAATTCACCCGACCCATCGCTTCGACCAAAATATCGAGCGTCGCGGGCCGGGTCCGTTCGGGCAGTTGCACGCGAAAATTACGCGAGCGGCGATCGCTGAAGCCGATCCGTTCGCCATCGAGAAAGACCTGGCCTACGTCATTGATCGCCGCCGCTTCTAAGCTGGCGGCGGGCCCCGGCGGGAGCTGCGTCCGGTAGAGAATGCAGCCGAAGCCCTGATCGTAGAATTCCATCGTATGCGGGTGCTCGTCGCTGAGTGGCGCTGGTAGATTCGAAAACAGCCGCGCCACGGCCGTGGGCATCACGGGCGCAATCTGAATGACCGGGTTTCGTGCGGGCGGCTCTGGAAGCGTTTCTCCGGGCTGCAAGTACTTCGCCATGAGTGCGCGCGTTTGCTCGAATTTCGGCGTCACCCAGCCCGCTTCGCTGATGGGCGCGTCGTAGTCGTAGCTCGAGGTGTCCGGCTTGAAGGGCCGGTCCGCGCCGGTGAAAAATCCGAACGTTGTGCCGCCATGCGCCATGTAGATGCTGAAGGATGCACCCACCTTGAGCATGTAGCCGAGGTCCGATAGATAACGTTCGCTGTTGCCCCTATGGTGCGGCGCGCCCCAGGTGTCGAACCAGCCGGGATAAAACTCGCCGCACATCAGCGGTCCTTTCGGCAGAATCTCGCGCAATGCCTTGAAGGCACCCTGCGGATCCGAACCGAAGTTGACCACGGGAAACAGATCGTCGCGGTAACCGTCCTTGAGGTGCTGCGTCGGATTGCAGGCAAACAGCGGCACATCGAATCCGCCATCGAGCAGCGCGTGCCGGAGTTCGCCCATGTACTCCGCGTCCTGGCCGTAAAACCCGTATTCATTTTCCACCTGCACCATCAGAATCGGACCGCCGTGGGTCACTTGTAAGGGGGCCATCACGCGTCCGACTTCCTTCAAATAGCGCTTGGCCGCCTCCAGATAACGGGGATCGCGAGTGCGCAGCTTGATGTTGTCGTTTTTCAGCAGCCACCACGGAAAGCCGCCCATTTCCCATTCGGCGCACGCGTAGGGACCCGGCCGGAGAATAACCCAAAGTCCTTCCGCCTGCGCCGCGCGGCAGAACGCCGCCGCGTCAGCCTGGCCCGACCAGTTGAATTCGCCCGGGCGAGGCTCGTGCATGTTCCAGAAAAGATAGGCGCAAACGGTGTTGAGGCCCATCGCCTTCACCATGCGCAGCCGGTGCTGCCAATATTCCTGAGGTACCCGGGGAGCGTGCACCTCGCCGCAGCGAATCTGAAAGGGCTTCCCGTCGAGCAGGAAGTCGTTCGCGCCAATTTCGAATCGATGTGCGACCGTCGTTTCGGAGGGCTGCGCCGTGAGGACGGAGGGCTGGGGTGGGGGCGGAGATGCCTGCGGTGTGAGCGGGGTGCCCTCATCCGGCGTTGGCTCAGTCGATCCGCGGGGCGAGGGCACTCCGCCTACAGTGGAATCGATGAATACGAGGAAGAGCAGGAGTGCGGCAGACTTCAGGAAGAACGAGGAGAGGGGTTGGCGTTTCACGAAGAGAAGGTTCAGGGGTGTGTGTGCGGCGACATCGCCGGACCGCGCGCAAGAGGGCAGGAATGGCGGCGTGGCGTGGCGCACGAATAATTTTTGGGGCCTACTCCACTCTAGCGATCCTGGCGGTTTCTCACATCCCCCAATCGGGTGAGAGTTTCATTAGCGGTGGGTCGATACCCCGAAGCTTGCTTCGGCTTGGTTGCGTTGGTCCGGGGAG
>DAITQE010000684.1:0-2613 GCA_036833235.1 Opitutus sp. | reverse complement strand
CGTTTACAGCCCGGACTCTTCGAGCACGCCGCTGCCGTTGATCGTGAGCCGGTCGGCATTCACGCGTCCGTCAATCGTGCCGTTGATCAATACCGATCCGCTTGGCGCGGTAATCACACCGTTCACCGAAGCGGTGCCGTTCGCGGTCAGATCACCCGAGGCGATTTGCCGCTCGAGCCACTCCGGATATTCGGCTGAACCGAGCGGACCATCGAGAGTCAAGCCGCTCGCGCAAGCTGGCCGGTCCGACGATTTTCACCGAGGCGTTGTGACTAATTCGTAAGCGACTGCAGGTCGTAAACGGCAGGCACACTCGCGCCTGCTACACCGAGCACAAGGCTATTGCGGCCGTTCACCCCGCTGTTGACGAAAACCAAAAGGATGGCGCCAGTGTTTCACCTTCCGGCGCCACCCCAACCCCTGACAATATTCTTCGTACACCGTGCCTACGGGCCCGAAGAAATTCGAAGCAATCTTGCTGCGAGTCTCGACCGATCAGGGAGGCGGAATCGCAGGGCCTCCCGTCAACGCCACCGCGCTGTCAACGTCGACCAACGCGGCGGTGTTGCGATCGAACAAGCCGAACGAATTGCTGTTGGTTCCGCCGTCGTCCCAATAAATGGGTTTGATCCCGTTCTGGTTGCAGAGCTCGACCACTTTCTGGTCGAAATAGGTGCGCGAAGCGAGGTGTCGGTTCAACTCGACCCCGGTCAAATCCGCATATCCGGTGCGGCGGATGGCGCCAAACTCGCCGAACAGTACGGGGATTCCCTTGCTCGTAAACTTGGTCTGCATTTTTTGGATTTCGGCCAGCGTGTCAGCCTCTTCACCCCATGTCGAATTTCGTATCAGCATACTGGGCGCTGACGTGTGATAGCCCTGCCCCCAGAAATAGAACATGTTGCCCCACGTCGCGTCCGCCGTCATCAGGGTGAACTGATAGGGGTAATAGTGAACGTCGATCGCCAGCCGGCCGGGAGTCGGATCGGTCGGAAGGGTGTTCATCCAGTCGTAAGTTCGATCGATACTGGTGCTCGGGCCCGGCAGCACCAGCCAGCGGGTGGTGTTGTTGCCGCCCGTGGCGCGGACCGCATTCACAAAAGTCTGATAGTACTTGAGCAGCACCGCCGTCTTGGCGGCCGAGTCGACATCCGGCTCGTTCGCCGCGCAGAACAGCAGCTTCGAGTCATAGGTCATGAACGTATTTGCGATCTGCGTCCAGTAGGACTGGTATTTGGCATTGAGTTTTGAATCAAACCGCCGGAAGCCGCAGCTATCGAACCAGCCGCCGTCCCAGTGAATGTTGATGATCACGGTCAGGTTCGCGGCTCGACACCAGTCGACGACCTGCTGGACGCGTGCAATCCAAGCGGGATCGATTTGATGAGTGCGCTGGTTGGCGTGGATATCCCAGGCGACGGGGATGCGGATCGTGTTGAACCCCGCTGCGGCGACCGAGTTGATCAACTGTTGCGTAGCGGCAGGAGCCCAGGAGCCCTCGCCACCGGTAGCCTCGAGGGTATTCCCGAGATTCCATCCGTAGGTTGGCGTGGGCAGTTGCGCGAATGCGGCCGTTGAAAGCATGAGCAGGCACGCAAACGTTATCAGGATCTTGTTCTGTGACTTTTCCATTTTCTGCGTTTTTTGGGTTTCGTTTTGATTCTCTGCAGGCAGAGAAACTCTCGCACTTAACGAAACGCTCTGCCCGCCCTCAGCTTGATGATAGCGCCGAGAGCGGTTCAGAGGAGGTGCTTCGTCAGCGCTGCGGTTTGCGACGTTGGAGCGGAGAAACGTCCGCAGGAATACCAGTTTTGGGGATTGCTGCGACGTGAACGAAGCTGGACCAAAGTTTTCATCAGGCTTGGCGACTATCCGGGTAAGAGCCGCGCGCAAAATCTGCGGCGGAATTGTTTCGCTCCGTCCGGCTCGGAACGCACGTCGCCGAGGCGGGCATGCGTCGGGAGGGACGGCGCATCGTGGCTGGCGAAAGGAAAGAGGTTGGGGTTGAGTCCGCGCCATTGGTGGCGGTCGGGAATGCGGAAGGCAGATTAGCATCGATTCGCCTCGAATGCCTGTCATCAATCCAGTCGTCAATGACCACCCGGATGGTGTCCGGATCGGCGTAGCTCCAGTTGGCGCGGGCGAAGTGAAGCCAGGGAAGACTGCGTCGCCAGTCTTTCCCGTCGTCGAACGTCACGTGCACAGCATGGCCGGACCTATCGAAGAACTGGCGCGGTTTTCTCTGCACGATTTCCATGTCACACGTCCATTCGATGGCTGATCGTTTCCCTCATCTGTCGCCACTGCTCAGCGGCGGCGCGCATCGCCATTCGCAGGTTCTCACGGAGCGGGGCAGCCGGCCGTGTGCGATGAACTCTGCGTGAGTGAGACGGCGCCGCTCGACAAATTCGGTCGCGAGTTCACGGCCGAAATCCGGTAGTTCAAGCCGTGCGAGAATATCCTTCCGATTAGAAACGTAGATGCGGTGTGCGCCGCGATAGCGTGTGTTCGCCACGTAGAATTGCCGAGCGCCCGCACCTCCGATTCGTCGAATAGTATTCGACGCCGAGAATTGGCTCAAGGCCGGCATCGAGTTCGTTTACGGAAGATGCT
>DAITQE010000683.1:0-2627 GCA_036833235.1 Opitutus sp. | reverse complement strand
GAAGGAAGTGTTCGGAGCCGGGCACGCGTTCCTAAAAGATCCGCAGCTGATGTCCCTGGCCGAGATCACGCGCATCGCTCGCGCGTTCCGCGGACTCGGCGTGGAGAAGGTCCGTCTCACTGGAGGCGAACCGCTCTTGCGTGACGATGCGGCGGAACTTGTTCACGTACTCAAACACGACCTCCAGTTGCCGTATGTCGCGTTAACCACCAATGGTTGGCTTTTGGAAAAATATGCGCCTGCGTTGCGCGCGGCCGGTCTCGATCGCGTGAATGTTTCGGTCGATTCACTGGATGACGCGACCGCGGGGCAAATGAATGGCCTGGGCTTCAAAGTGGAGCGCGTACTGCGCGGCATCGATGCCGCTGCCGCCGCCGGCCTGCCGGTCAAAATCAACTGCGTCGTTCAACGTGGCGTGAACGACGGCGAACTTCTCGTGCTCTGCGAATATTTTCGAGCGCGAGGACACACGTTGCGCTTTATCGAGTTCATGGACGTTGGAAATACGAACCACTGGTCAGCTGAGCGCGTTGTATCCGCGAAAGAGATCGTCACGCGAGTTGCGGAGCGTTGGCCGCTCGAGCCGTGTGGTCCGGCGTATCGCGGAGAAGTCGCTGCGCGTTATCGGTATCGGGACGGTGCCGGTGAAATTGGTCTAATCAGCTCGGTGACCGAACCATTTTGCAAGGACTGCCACCGCGCGCGCCTTTCCGCGGATGGAAGACTCTTCACGTGCCTTTTCGCTTCGCTTGGCTGGGATGTGCTCGGCTGTTTGCGGGCGGGAGCGAGCGAGCGCGAACTCGAGCATTATCTGGCGCGCGTGTGGGCTGGGCGGCTGGATCGGTACAGCGACGAACGCTCTGAGGTGATCGCGACGGGGGAAGTCCGTGAAAAAATCGAGATGAGCTATATCGGCGGGTGAGAGTAAGCGGGGACGGGCGGTTTGTAGGTTGCGCGCTCGCCGCGCAACGTTTTCGCCAGCGGAGGATTTCGGCGCGCCGAGCCCAAACGTTGCGCGGCGAGCGCGCAACCTACATCACTCGTAGCGCATCGCGCGGCCGAGGTAATTCAGCATCCAGATTTCTTTCCACACGCGATAGCGGCCCTCATGCGTAATCTTGCCGAGGTCTTCGCGCTGTGGGGGTTGATGCAAGAAACCGAGCTCCGTGTTCACGCGATCGAGTTCCTGCTGCGTCGTGTTCAAATCCGTCAGCGGATCAACCGTGATCGGCTCCACCGCAATTCCGGCCGCAGCGATGCGCGCACGATGACGGGCTAGCAATCTCGCCAACGATCGGCGCCACGGCGCGCGTTCGACGAACCAATGCTCCGGGTAAAAACCGGCAAATGGCACGTAGAGATTATCCGTGATGTATCGGGCCCCGTCAGCGGTCAGCGACGTCAACGCGTAACACACGGTAATCGCGCCACTGGCCTGCGGGATAAACGTCACTTGCACGCGCGTGATGGCGTCGACGCTTTGATAGATTGAAACACGTAAATACACCCCGCCGCCAATTTCTGCCTTGAGCGCCTGCACCTGTTTGAAGCCCTGCGCGCGCAACCACTCGCGCAGCCTCAATAACCGCAGCTGAATCGGCCATTCGTCGCCGTCGGTATTGACTTCGTACCGCGGAAACAGCGGCAGCGGACTGACGCTCAGCGCGTGGATGCGCAGCCAATTCAAAAAAGTTTCGCCCAGGAACCAGGCGATGAACAACACCGTCACCATCACCCAAAACGGGCGATCGATCAGTTTGAAATCGACGCAGATCTGCGCGCCACCAAAAGCGAACACCAACCAGCGCAACCAGCGATCGATGATCGAAAGCAGGGGCGATGCGACGCGCTGATTGATCTGCATCACCGCCAGCGAGCAGAGAATCGCCGCTAGAAGAAAAAATGGAAATTGCATCATTCAGGTTTTCGCCAGGCGAAAACCTAACTTAACCGCACCGGCATGATGACGCAAAGGAAGCTCTCGAGCGTTTTGAACACCCCGGGGCTGACATCGTCTTTCAACTCGAAGAAAATCTCGTCCTTTGTGAGCGCCCGAAGCGGATCCATCACAAACGTCGGGTTGAACGCGACCTGCAATTCGGGACCGCTGTAGCCGATCGCCATCGACTCATGCGCCTCGCCGAAATCCGGACTTTGCGCGGTAATCTCAAGCAGATTGCTGGAGAGCTTGATTTTAACCGAATTGGATTTTTCCGAGCAGACAAGCGCGGCGCGGTGCACGCACTGCAGAAAAAGTTCACGCTCCAGCTTGATGCGCTGGTGCGTTTCTTTCGGGACGACTTGCTGGTAGTTGGGATAATTCCCCTCCACGACCTTCGAGTAGAGATAAACGCTGTCGATCAATCCTGTCGTGTCTTTGTCGGTCGCGATTTGGAAAGCGGCCCGGCGATCGTTGAAGTTTATCTTCAGCTTTTCGCCTTTGTCGAGAAGCCGCGTCAATTCGCCCACCGTCTTCGCCGGCAGGATGATCGAGCCTGCACTCTCGGATGGCACATCGAGCTCCTTCGAGACGAGCGCCAGCCGGCGGCCATCTGTCGCTACAAGCGACAACTTGCCATCTTTAAAGCTGAAATAGACGCCGTTGAGGATATACCGCGTCTCATCCG
>DAITQE010000682.1:0-2631 GCA_036833235.1 Opitutus sp. | reverse complement strand
GTGCGTGAGTGACGTGAAAACGGAGCGGCGTACCTTCCTCGACCTCCACATCCTGTTTGCCACTGTCGATCAGCATATCCGCTCCCGCCACTGCCGTGATCGCGCCCGGGAAAATCACGGTCGTGATTTCGCGTGATACCGGAAGATCGAGCGCTTGTTGCGGATCAAGTATGACGTCCCGGATGGACTGCGCCTCTAATGCGGCTACTCCCGCAAGAAAAAGTCCTACAAGTCTCCACATACGGTCTCCTCATGTTTTGTTGATGGGTTCGACTTGAAATGCTGCGACGGCCGTGGGGAATCGCCCGTTGCGCGTGAGATCGGGGTTCACCAGGAACTTGAATTTTACCCGGTAGCGGAGCACTTCCGTGATCGGTGCTCCCTGAAACGCGCCGACGCGGATCAACTGCACGTCGGCCGCCGTATAGAACGCGTTATCGCGCGTGCTCAATATTTCCGGAAGTCCGACTTCGACCTTTTGATGCAGGGACTTCGCCTCGAATTCCGCTTTCGTTTTGTTGAGCGCAGCCTGTGCGGTCTGCGCCGCTTCGCGCAGGAAGAGCTGCTTGAATAAGTCGGGATTGTCCAATCCCTCGGGGTTCCGCTCGAAAAGCGCCTTGCACGCGAGCTTCGTCTGCATCGCATGCAGGTCTTTCGCCTGCTGAATGTCGACGACGGGTGAAACGTAATATGTGCCGAGACTGTCGATAATCACGACCTCACGTTTGCGCGTCAGTTGCTCCACCAGTTGATGACGGTCCCACCCCGACCACACCCACGCGGCGAGCGCCACCAGAAACCAGATGAACGATTGCCGACGCTGTCGGTTGAAGATTTGGAGCAGCGTCGATTTCGGTTTGCCGAAATGCGACGCTACACGCGGCGCGACCGGAACGGCCGTTTCAGTGTTGGCGACCATGACGCTATCTCCGGGGCGGTTGTTTTTTCGGCGGAGTGACGTCCTTGATGGGACGTGCGGGCGGATTAGGGCGACGTTCGTCCGAGCGCAAAATCTCTTTTAGATGTCCGGCGATTTCCTCCTCGGCCGTCGCAAGGCGCTCCGTTTCCGCCGCCATTTGTTTCATCGCGGCTGTGTATTTTCGGTTAAGATTAAACATGGGATTAGATGTCGATGGCGGCCCGATTGGGGTCGTCCTCATGCGGCTGGTGATCAAACCCGCTCCGGCTTCGCCGCTGCTTCCGCGCGTGTTCTCGAAATTCTGATGCCATCGACTCGGCCGCCGCGGCCCGCCGACTTTGGGCAGATGCCATTTGCTGAGTAGCTGCTGCTTGGCCCCTCATATGACGACCTGCATAAAATCCTGAAATTCCCGCGAGCGCTGAGTTTGTAGTTCTCGCCGAACCTCCGCCACGTGCCGCCGATTCGCCTCCCGCGGCTGTTGCTGCAACAGCGGCGGCCCCGATGACTCCTCCTGCACCAACTCCACCTGTCGCTGCGGCAACGGCAGCGCCGACGCCCCCCGTGAACGCTGCCTGACCCACACCGCCAACTCCCTGGGCAAATGCAGCGGCTGGGTTCACGCCTGCCGTGAGAACACGATAGGTCACATACGGAGCGAGCACCGAGCTGATGATCATCCATGCGCCAATCAGCATGACCGTAAGAGCGGGCACCACCGGTGTGCCGCCAACTGCGACAACCGGAACCAAACTAGCGATCGCCGCGCGCTCCAACATGGCGTTCGTAACAACCGCAGCCATCACCCAACCAAACGGCCAGCACACGAGAGCGATTAACCCCATGATGTATTTCAGGGCGACGCCGTGCATCGCGCGAATCATGAACATCGCGAGGAAAAGCGGACTGAGCGCCCAACCGGCGGAAAGAAGGACATCACCAACCAGCTTCACGATGAACTGAATCCCCCAGGCGAGCCATCCGAAGAGCCACAGCAATGCATACGCGATGGCGGTTCCCACCGAGCCAGTATCCCAAATCACATCCCAAACGCTCGTGTTTGGATCACTCGGCGTCGTTCCCGAGATGAACTTGACGAACTTGTCATCCACCATCGCCGGATCGATTGCGAAGAAATCGCCGAAAGCACCAATCACATCGCCAAGACGCATGAGCCACTCCCGCAGAAACGCAGTGGCCAACCCGATGAAGAAAACCCGGACGATCAGACGAAACAGTGACGCCGGGTCATGCCGGTTCAATACAGCAGCGAATACAAAGCCAGCCGCCACGATGGAACTCGCGACGTATGCGGTGGCACCCCAAAATTGCGACAGTCCGTCGAAATAGGAGTCGGGTAAAATGCTGCCGGGCGGAGCGCTCATGGAGCTTTCTTTTGGTCGGGTTGTTTGTCCGTTTCAGCCTTCGGCGGGTTTTGGTCGAGACGCTTGTTGTAGCGAGGCTTGAATGCCTCGGGGAGTGTTTGCATTTCTTTCTTCGCCGCCTCGGCGCGCGCTTTCGCCTCCGCCTCAAGTCGTGCGTTGTCTTCGGCCGCTTTTCTATCCGTGCACCCGGCAAGAGAAATGATCGCGAACAGCGCAACGTGACGGGCGATTTTCATGACGCATGATCAGACTCAAGATTCGCCGTTTCGTTTCCTCTTCTAGGGCCGAAAACGCTCTTCCTTCACGTAGCGCAGGACGGAGTCATAC
>DAITQE010000681.1:1185-2648 GCA_036833235.1 Opitutus sp. | reverse complement strand
CCCCTGTCTTCGCGGACGTGGAATATTACCTGGCCAAACCGGTCGGCGACTATGCGGTGCGTTTCGCCGAGGAGCTGGCCAAGCGGGAGGGGCACGACGTCGTTTTTTCGTGCAACTGTATTCTAAACTACCTTTACGGAGGCCTTGAGGGAAAACGCGCCGGCTCCCTTCAGGGGCCGGTGACATTCGGGGAGATCGCCTACCTGCTGCACAATCAAACGATGGTCACCCTGACGATCCACTGATTTTGGCTGAGCCGCTGTAATCATCCCTGATTGATTTGCGACGCGGTTGCCGGTATTCGGTGGTTGAGGACATCGGGTTCCCACGCAATGCGCTCTTCACCTGATTCTCCCTGCACGATCGGAGACCGGCGTGCGATTTGGTGGCGGGGAGTGACGGGCTTGGTGTTCCTGTTCGGATGGCTTGCGGTGACTGCGGCGGAGGCGGCCGAGGGAGTTTTCAATTTGGAAGTGGAACTCCGCTTCGCGTCGGCGCCAACAAACGGCACGGACCGCCAGGTGATCGGGTTTACGGCGTCGCAGAACACCAATGACTTTCCCGGAGCGTCATTCGAGCTCCAGAACAACAAGGCGGTTTTGAAGAGCTTGGGGAAAAAGTTAAATCCTCCAAAATTGACGCTGCCCGTGTCGTTCGACCGTTTGATCGCGACCATCCAGGCGCTGGACAACGAGGAGGGTCGCGAATGGCTGGCGGTGAGCAATTTTCCGCCGACGATCGAATCGCCGCTGGTGCTGATATCCTATCGATACAGGTCGATGAGGTCGGCGCCGTTCGCGATTGAACTTCATGTCCAAGGTGAAGACGTCGCGTCCGCGCCGGCGAGCGCGGTGGTGCAGCCGTCTCCGGAGGTGATCGTGCGCTATCGTGGCACACGCGGATCGCTTTCGTCCTCCTTCGCTGCCGCGGCCGCCAGCGCCGGGCGCGCCGCCTTGAAAATTGCCAGTGACCACGGGATGGTGGTTGGCGGCTCGGTCGGTGACAAAGACGCGATCCAGAAAGGGCTCCGGGAATTTTTTCTGCTACCGGTGCCCAGCACGGCGCAAGACTATCGCGCGTCGGTCAGTGAAGGCCACGCGACCGGAGTGGTGGTGAATCCAGTGTTCGTGCCGAAGACGATCACGGTCGAACTCGATGGTTGGAAAGAATACGAGACGAACCGTCCCGCCGCAACGGCGGCCAAGTTGAAGGTGAAACGCATCGCGCGCGAAGCCGAGATTCGGAACAAGCTGACCATGCTCCCCGGAGAGTTTTCACTCGTCACACCGGCGAATGTCGCCGAGTGGCAGGCGACGCAACTCGGCCAGGAATACGCGCTGACACCGCTGCGCTACGAAAACGAGACGCTCGTGCTGAGCGTCGCTGATTTCGCTTCCGAGCAGACCTATGCCTTGGAAATCGGCGCGTCCTACGATGCGACGGATGGCTTGCAAGGAGTAGGA
>DAITQE010000681.1:0-1175 GCA_036833235.1 Opitutus sp. | reverse complement strand
CAGTCTCGGCTCGAAAGCGGAAAGCGAGATGCTGAATGCGAAATGGATGCCGCGAAAAAACGTCGAGGGCTGGTCGCTCGCGGCGACGGCGACCACAGGCAGCCGGAAAAATGACGAGGCGCACTTTGGATCGACGGCAGGTGGCGACGGCGTCGAGTGGCGGCGCTGGATGACGGATATCGGTTTCACGGCGCGCCGAAACACTGGAGAAGCGGAAGCCGGCAGATGGAAGTCAGAACTTTCTGCGGGGCTGCATGTGATCCACGCGGATGATCGTTTTGACTCGAAAGCCGTGCCAGCGGCCGCCGAGCTGCCGGATTCGCTCGTTGAGCTGAGGACGGAATGGCGGCTTGCCACGTTGACGAGCGGGGCGAAACACGCCTTCACGCTCGACGCCCGTGCGCGCGTCGCGGAATCAACCAAGGGCCTGGATGGCAACTACGACTACAATCTCGGCGAAGCCCTGTTCACCGCGGAGTTGGTCGCGGGTGCGGGCGGCCATCCCGCGTGGCAAATCACGGCCACCAACCGCGCGGGCCGGCTTCGGGGTAGGGCTCCGCTCAGCCAGCAGTTTCGCGCCGGCGGAAATGACGGCTGGATTCGCGGACTGCGGGAGGGGGAGCTGATTGGCACGAGTTACTGGGCTCAGTCGCTCGCTGCCGGGCCGGATGTTTCCTCCCTGCTCGGCGGCGGGACGGAAGGTAAAAGTCCGATTTTCCTCCTCGCATTTTACGATTGGGGACAGGTCGAGACCGACACGAAAACGTGGCGCACGGCCCAAAGCTACGGTATGGCGGTGCATCTCGACAAAATGCCCGTCGGCGACGCGACCGCTTCACTGCTCCTCGGCTACGCCTATTCTCCGGATTCGCGCGCCGATCGGCATGGTTCCTTCTTCGTCCGCCTTGATCTTCCGTTCATCCGTTAATCCACCGTCAACCTTCCCCTACTCATGGTCACCCTGCCTGTCATCCTGTCCAATCGTCGTCTCCAGTTCACCGATACCGGTGACGTCCAAGATTCACAAAACCAAAGCGTCGGTCGCTGGAACGCAGAGTCGTCCGACCCCGCCGAACAGAACTGCCTGATTTTCCGAGACCAGAACGGCTCGCGGCAGGTCATCAAGGCGCACTACGCGTTCAACACCCTGAACCAGCTCACCGTCTCACTTGTGC
>DAITQE010000680.1:0-2651 GCA_036833235.1 Opitutus sp. | reverse complement strand
GGCCGCGGTCGTCGCAAGCGACGACCCTACAGGTCCACCGCCAACCGGCAGATGCACCTCTTGTTTCAGCTCGCACCAGAAAAATATTCGCCGAAAGAACATTCATGCGCTATCTAAGTCCAACTCCCACTTCATGAATGTGCGTCTGCTGCTTTGCTGCGTAGCGTGTGTTGCAACCGCGGTCCGCGCTGCCGAAACGCCGGACACTGGACCGCCGGCGCGAGACGCCGAAGTCCGTAGGATCGAGGGAATTTTCGGCAGTGATTTGCCCACGACTGAGCGTAAAGGCTCCGTCCGCCTGATTGTGCATCCACATATTGGTGACCTCACCAATCGCGATTACCTGCGCCTGTTGACGGGAGTGCGTTGGGGCATGACCGATCACACAGAATTCACCGTCGGTGCGGAATCCTACATCGATCACGGTCTCAAGCGTACCTCGGAGGGTACAGGCCTCGGCGACTTGCGGTTCGAAACCAAACACGGTTTTGGAGAAGAACTCATCCCCGGTTACGAAAGCAGCGTCGGCTTGAATCTCTTCTTCCCAATTGCGCACCCGCCGGTCGGAATGACGAACGGTCACAACAAATATACGCCCTACTTTGTCGTCGGGAGAAGAATCGCATCGCATCCCGGACTGACGCTGTTTTTCGAGACCGGACTCAACCTGCTCGAAAAGACGTCCATCCCCGGCACCTTCGACCGGAACGAGCTGCACAGCAGTTCAATCTTCGCCACTCCGGGGCTGGTTTACACGCGCTATCCGTATCACTACACCCTCGAGTTCACCTACGCGACTACGTCGCTTATCGGCCGCGACAACAAACAGGCGTTCACGGTGCGGCCTGGCTTTGCCTGGGATTTGCCGCCGAAATTAAGATTTCACGCCAAAGGCCGGGTAACAATCGCCGTCGGCCTCCACGTAATTTTCGGACCCGACGGAACCTCCACTGGTGGCGGTGGCAAACTGCGCGCGGAGTTCGGTATATCCCGCTGGTTTCGCCGCGACGCAAAAGACGTCGGCTCCGCACCCACGGCGCCGCGGTGATCACACCCTCCTCTGCCAAGGCAACACACCCCGGCGCTCCGCGCCACCCCTCTCAAGAGGTGATTCAAACCTTGGCCCGCGTGGGATTGGATCCGCTTGAGTCTCGAGAGGAGTGCCCGACTTGTCCGCGGTAGGCTGGGCGAAGGACGAAGGGCGGGGTGTGTCAGCTCGTCGTCTGCAGCCACGTGCTTTCTCCCCGCTTGTGCTAATATTGGTTCGGATCGTTCATGTTGGCGACGATTTCAGAACTCTGAATTTTTACAGGAGCAAGCAGAGGGAGCAGAGGGGAAAACCCGCCATCGATTTTCTCTGCTTCCTCCGCGCCCTCCTGTAAAATGGTTTACGTTCGGTTGCGGCACCTGCCGCGGTGTGAAATTTCCGGGCTAGAGGCGGGGCTCAGCGACGCACGTACCTTGACGTGCCAACCCTCGCGCCGCTTGGTGTTGGTCATGCAGCTACCAGATGACGAGCCGGCGTTCTTGCGCGAATTGATTAAAGCGTCCCGCCAAAAAATTCATCATGTGAAATGGACCGATCGCGACGGCACCGAACGGCAGACCTCACTCACTCAAGCGGAAGCGGTTCGACTCAACACCATCGCCCATCGTCTCAAGATCTCGAAGAGCGAAGTCCTCCGGCAGGCAGCGCACGTGCCGGTGACGCGCTAGTCGGCTCTGGTCGCGTTCGTCAATTCATCGCGCCGCGACAATTCTGGAGTGGCATGGGTCTCCGATCGAGCGAGACGATCGAGTTGATTCCAACCGCCCTTCACCCTGATGCTCTGGTCAATCCGCCATGCCCGACCTGATTCTCGATCTCCATATCAGTGCCGAAAAAATGCTCGGCTATTATCGCGGTCAAGTGCGCACCGTGCGCGCTCGCGCGACCAACGGGCAGACGGTGCAGTTCCCCGTATCCGTACTGCAAAAACACGTGTCGACCGACGGCATTCACGGTCGATTCCGCATGGAATTCGACGACCAGCACAAGTTCGTGCGACTCGAACCGATGAGCTAGGACGACTGAGATTTACTTCAGATACTTTTCCAAGAAATCGAGAAACACCGACCAGTCTGACGGCGTGACGGTATGTCCGCCGTCGTGAATCAAATAGCCCAACGTGGTCATCAGCGGCTTTCCGGGAGGCGGTTGAGAATACTCCTCGATGCCTTTCGCGCCCAGCAGCGTGTACACTGGAGTCGCTGCTTTCGCGGCCAGAAATTCGCCGTAGGGGTCGGACCATTTGTCCGTGTTGCCTGTTTGAAGGAGCAGTGGGCGCGGCGCGATCAGCGCGAGCACGAAGTGAGAATCAAATGGCGCCTCGTTCGCCCGCCCGGCCCATTGCGCGTAGTTTGCGGCGAACTGGTAAGCGTAACGCGTCGGCGCCACGAGATGTGCCACCGTCTCACCATAATTTCGCCGGCTCAGGGCTGCACCGCCTTCACCGGAAATGCTCGCGATCACACACGCGACACGCTCGTCCCGCGCTCCGGCCCACAACACCGTTTTTCCCAGCCGAGACGCGCCCGTAATCGCGATCCGCTTCGCGTCCACCTGTGGATCGGTCTCGAAATAGTCGATCGCCCGACTCATGCCCCAACCC
>DAITQE010000679.1:0-2654 GCA_036833235.1 Opitutus sp. | reverse complement strand
TGCCCGCCGTTCCAACGGTAAAATCATCCTCGAAATCGACGAGCACCAATTCATCGCCGACGCAACCAGTGATCCTGCGAATAATCTAAGGATCATCGACCGCGAACAGTTCCTCGATTTCGTTCTGAAGCATGTTTTTACTCTCACTCACGATATAGATCGGGACGGCGCACACCCGAGCTGGTGGCTACGATTGAGCGAAACCCTCGCCAAAGCCGCGGCGTCTGCCGAGTGCGGGCTAACCCGAATTGAAGCCGTACCGCCAACCTGCGCCTGCGATCCAGAAGAGCACGATGGCGGCTGAAGGAGACTTCGTCCGCCGCCTGCGTTCTCGACGCTGCTCACATCTAAGAAAGTTGGGCGATTGGTTATTGCCGAACGTAGGTTGCGCGCTCGCCACGCAACGTATCCGCCTGATACGGACGTAATGCGACCAATGTACCACCCACGGATTTGAGCGATCGCTCAAGCCACGGGCAGGATGCCCTGCCTCGTGGCACTTCTCCGAGCGCGAGCAAGCTCGCAGCCTACGCATGAGGGCCGGCATCCGAGGTCGTGCGCCAGAACGAGAATGTCTCCGCCTGCGAGGTATCGTACATCGGCGATTGAAACATTCCACTCTTCAGGTTCCCGATCGAATGCCAGTCGATGATCTGCAGTCCGCTGCCGCCAGTCTGACGAGTGACGGCGCGTTTAGTGTCTCCCGGATCTTCTCTTTTGCTTCGGCCATTTCGACAGAGCCACGAGTTTGCGGAACCCCGGACGCCGATGCAGTTCTCTATTCCGCGAGAAAGGTTCTCATATCTCCACCCTTTTGTTCGGCTAGCTTTCTTGTCTTCGTCTAGGCTATGAGACTGCCCCTCGCTCTCACTCCACGGCGTTGCATCGCTGCCCTCGTTGTTATTACCAGCCTCGGTCTGGTTCGCGGCTCTGACACCGTTCCGGAAGGATGGTTTGTCTGGCCAGCCGTGGAGCCGATCGCCGGAAGCGCGCTGGATATCAGCTCGCTCAATACGAAACCACTCGAGCGAATCTCGGTACGCGATGGCCATTTCGCGCTACCGAACGGCACTCGCATGCGCTTCTGGGGAAGTAATATCACCAGTGCAGAAGCATACCCTGCGACTGCGGAAGCGGCCGCGGCAATTTCGCGACGGCTCGCGAAAGGCGGCGTCAATATCGCGCGCCTGCATCATCTCGACAATCCGTGGGGCGTGGGAACCGGTGGCAGCATTTGGCCCGCCGATCGTAAGGAACATCGCGAGCTCGATCCTACCCAACTCGACCGGCTGCATCGCCTGATCGGCGCGTTGCGCGACCAGGGAATTTATACGAATCTGAATTTGAAGGTCTCAAAATCGCTCGTGCCGGAGGACGGCTTCGATGCAAGCGTGACCCAGATTCCAAACTTTCAAAAACGCGTCGATATCTACAACCGGCGCATGATCGATCTGCAGAAGGATTACGCCCGCCGTCTTCTCACCACCAAAAATCCCTACACCGGCTTCACTCCCGCGGAGGATCCGGCGGTTGCGATTATCGAACTCAATAACGAAAACTCGCTGCTCGGTTACTGGACCAAAGACCTTGGTCGCGGGCTCGAAAAGTTTCCGACCCCGTTCCGCGAAGACCTCCGACAACAGTGGAATGCCTGGTTGGGCAAGCGGTACAAAAACGACTCTGTCCTCGCGCAAGCGTGGGCGCCACTCACCGATGGTGGAGCGAAGTCGTTGATTCCACCGGAAGGAAAATGGCAGCTCAGCGCCAAAGGTGGCGCCGCTGCGACGATCGTGCGCGGCGCGGATTCCTCCAGCGTCGAAATCAACGTAACCGCGACTGCCGGTATCGACTGGCAGGTGCAAACCTCGCTGCGCGGATTGCGGATCGAAGACGCCGCGGTTTATACGGTCGAATTTCTCGCGAAGGCCAATCACGCACGCAAACTTGGGGTAGGCGTGGGCCTCGATGCGTCAACGGAGCCGCAGGACCCATGGCGTAGTTTTGGCCTGCTCGAAACGGTTGAACTTGGCACGCAATGGCAACCCGTCCGCCTCGTATTTGACGCCCACTCGGTTGCCGGCGCACTCGCCGCTCTGAGCTTTAACACCGGTCAGTCCACCGGTAAGATCTTCATCAAAGATCTCCGATTGATGCCCACTTGCGCGGGCGCTGGACTTCAAGCCGGTCAATCTGCCGGTGCCGGCACCGTCCCACTGCCACTGACACCGAGCGCTGCGCAGTGGGCCGACTGGATTCATTTCCTCGCCGACACTGAGCGGAGTTACGCGGAAGAGTTGCGCGCCTATCTGAAAGATGAGCTCCACGTGCAGGCCCTGATCATCTGCTCGCAAATCGATTACGGTGGGCTGACGGGGATGAATCGCGAACAATCGATGGAGTTCGCCGATAGCCACGCGTATTGGCAGCATCCGGACTTTCCGGCAGGAGCCTCGTGGGACGCAACGCACTGGACGATTCGCAATACGCCTCAGCTCGACGATCTCCGCGAGCGCGCTTTCGGGGAACTCGGCAACCTCGCATTAGTGCGAGTCGCTGGAAAGCCATTTACCGTCAGCGAATTTGATCACCCGGCACCAAGCGAATACGTCTGCGAGATGTATCCAGAAATCGCTTCCTTTGCGGCGCGACAAGAC
>DAITQE010000678.1:0-2663 GCA_036833235.1 Opitutus sp. | reverse complement strand
CCAAAACCGTCGTCGATAATTTCGTACTTACCCGTGGCAAGATACGATTCGGGATCCTTGATGATCTCTCCGTTCAACGCCGCCAGCACAGGTGGTGGCTCAACGGGTTTGACCGCCATGGCCGCTGGCAAATTGGTTTTGGTCAACGTTGACGGCGACGTTGCATCATCATGGCGGTTCAAAAGCGGCGCCCCAATGACGACGATCGTCACCACGGTGGCAGCTCCCAAACACAGCCACAAGTCCCACCACTCCGGCTCCGCCACGTGAGGTCGCTTCGCGCGATCGGCGACGACCTCGACGATTGTGCGGCGAATTTCTCGGAGCTTCTTCCGGAGTTCGGACGCGCTATCGTGAGTGTCGGCGAGAACCCGTTTCAGATCCTGCCCGCTTCGCGTCAGTCCGTCGCACCACTTCCATGGTTCGGCGGCGTGATCGAATTGTTGAACGACATTTTTTAATCGCCACCACAACCACACCCGGGACAGCAGTAACACGACGGAGACCAGAGCAGTTAAGTTGACGCTACGAGTGGTCAACCCGACGATGGCGGTGAGCACGAGCGCCACTGCCGCAAACGTGGTGGATGACACGCCCCATAATCGGTTCACCGAAAGGAGACGGTTGACGCGGAGCCAAACCAGGCGCGTGACGATTTGCGTACCTTCGGCCTGAAGTGCGGCGCAACGTTGTCGACGCCAGTTCTCGTGAGAGATAAATCCGTTTTTTTCCGGCGTCCGGCCCAAATGAACGAGCGCGATCAGGTCAGCCGGTTGCGGCGATTTACCCGCCATGATCTGCGCCAGCATTGGATTTGAGTTGGTCGTGTAGGTCGCGCGCAGCAGATCCAAACGCTCGCGCAGCACGCTCCCGCTGAGAAATGCGAGGGCAATCATCCGCGCCTGGTCCGCGGAATCGTCCCGATCGATCCAGCTGTGGGCCAGTGCCAGCTGGAGAGCGCGGCCCGCGTTTGCGCCCATGGTCTTCAACACCCGGGCTGCCGGACCATCGAGTGCTTCGACGAATTGGACAACTGGCGGCGAGATCAACGCGCGAAAAAGCGCCGTGCCTTTCTCCGGACCGGCTGTTTCGAGCAGCGCTGCAAAACCAGGCAAATCGATCGCGTGACCGCGAACTCGAAATTCCGCACGACCGCCCGCGTTTACGCCCAGTGACAACCAGCACGCCGCGGCTGTTACCGTGCGCCTGACCACCACCGGCACGTCCTGCCATGCGACGCTTTCAGCCAATTCGCAGACGGACTGCAAACGATCCCGATCAGTTCGGTGCGCGGGAACCTCGTTCAGAAAATGAACTAGCGTCTTCGGATCGTCGGCTTGAAAAAGCATGTCTTCGCCGATGTCCCAGTTCTCCGCTCGGGTGAAAAAATCCGCCACTTCGTCCAGAGTAAATCCACGACCTCGCCACGACCACAGACGCGCGGTTCGCGGCAGGTCGTAGTGTTCCTTTACCGGCTCGTGTCGCAGCCAGCGTTGCACCGCGTCAAATCCCCACCGAGCTTCGGCTGAAGCGGTAAGCAGCCCGCGTAATAACGGCGTGGTTACCGGATCCTCCGGCATGTAATCGAGCGCTCCGGGTCGAATGTCCGGCGGATCACGTTCCAGCAGCAGCATCTCGGCGCGGGCCGCCAGCTCCGGAGTCATCCGCGACACGTCACGATCCAAAATCAAACTCAGGACGTGTCTGCCAAGAATGAACTCTTGCACGACGCGGCCGAGCGACCACCAGTCCCACGCACACAAACCCGCCCCCGGGGCATGTTTCACGAGCCCTGCGGCTTGAGGAGGGGCGTAGAAGGGATCGACCTGGATAACGACGAGTTCCGGTTGTGCATGCAGGGTGGCCAGCTGCAACCCACTCAACAGGAAGACCGGCTCACTGCCGGAGTCATCGACGTAAATTGACTCGGGTCGGATATTAAGATGAACCACGCCTTGCTGGTGCAATGCGCCGACCACGCCCGCCAGTTGACGAACGAATGCGAAGATGTCGCCCGAACTCGGCCGCTGGCACGCGATCCAATCGCGCATGCTCGTCGGTGGCGGCGCAGCGGTGATTTCGTACCGCCAGTTGCCTTCCTCGTGAGCTTCGATGCACGCGAGCATCTGGATTTCCGGAAGTGCGCGCAACTGATCCCAAGCCCGCCTACGCCAGTCGGCCGCCTCCGTGATTCGCAGCGGTCGGACGACAACTTTTTGCATGAGCCCCAGATGCTCGCCGAGATAGCTCACCCCGCCGACGTGGTCGGGCATCACCGCTTCGATCTTAACGTCCCGCCACCGTTGACCAACGTGCAGACCGCAGTCGTCTGGTACGTCGGCGATTGCCGCTCCGTTCGTCGTCAGGACAGGATCGGCCGGCAGGTCCGGATTAGCGCCGATTGCTGGCTCTGACATAGGTGAGGTAACATCGTCTCAACGGCACGATCGCCCGGAACTTTAACGCCAAGAGGACTAGCTGAGAGCGGAGAGTCCAGACCTGAGAGAGCCCGACGAGCGTAGCGCAGGCATCCCTGCCTGCCTCCTCACAGATGCAGGCTGGAAGCCTGCGCTACTCCACGCCGCCGCTGATTCCAAGAGTTGGAGGTAGGCGTCTAGAGCCGCTTCAAATGGCGCTCCCGAGATCGGTCTCTCAACTCTCAG
>DAITQE010000677.1:0-2667 GCA_036833235.1 Opitutus sp. | reverse complement strand
GTCGAGCGCCGCTGCGGCTTCGGAAGTATCTACCATGGGGGAAGGGGTTACGGATGTGTGAAACGCGGCCAGTCAACCGGCCACCCGCCCGAGCGCAAGCCTTCGAATCGCGTGCACGGAACGATTCATTCCGACCGCTAATGGAGGCGAATGAACGCGACTGAAAGACATGGCATGACGGAGCACTTGGAAAGCTCACTGGAAGGGGAGCGCTACCTCGACTCGCTCTTCAGCTCGCGGGTCATCAAACTCCGCAACGCTTTGGCCGGCGGCTTTCCTTCGAACAGGATCGCGTGGGTCTCTCGTAGAATCGGAGCATCAATGTGCTTCTCAAGACAGAGTTCGTGAAACGAACGCGTCGTCTTGTAGCCTTCCACGATCGTTTTCCGGTGAGCCAGCAGCTCCGCAACATTATGACCGCTGCCGACTTTTTCGCCAAACTCGCGGTTGCGGCTCCATTTTCCATGACATGTCGCCACCAGATCTCCGAAACCACTCAGCCCGTAAAAAGTCTCGGTCCGCGCACCCAACGCGGTCCCGACCCGTACCATTTCAGCGAGTGCGCGCGTCAGCAGTGCAGCCCGCGTGTTGTCGCCTAGGCTAAGTCCGTCACTGCAGCCCGCGGCGATCGCGTAGATGTTCTTTAGACTGCCGCCATACTCCACCCCGGCGACATCGTCGCTCGTGTAAACCCGGAGAGTCGGTCCACTCAGCGCCGTTTGAACGTCCTGAACCGCCGCACTGAATTCGGAGACGCCCAGCACCATCGCCGCGGGCAACCCCCGCGCGACCTCCTCCGCGTTGGTCGGGCCGGTTAATGAGCCGTGTACGCTTTCCGGCAAGGCAGCCGCAATCACCTGCGACGGTCGCAAATGCGTCTCCAGTTCAAGACCTTTGGCCAGGCTGAGCAGCAACCTCGTTCGAGGCAGGCCGAGATTTTTTCCGATCCTCCCACAAGTCTCACGCAGTGCCTGCGAGGGGCACGCGAGTAAAACTACGTCGGCATCCGCCAGCGCACGGTCGAGCCGATGCTCCACGCGCACGGAAGCCGGCAGTTGCACGCCCGGGAGATAGTCCGCGTTTTCGCGCGTTCCCGCCAGTGCCGCCGCCTGCTCCTCGCGCCGCGGCACGAGAGTCACAACCTGTCCAGTCCGCGCGAGGTGTACCGCAAACGCCGTTCCCCACGCGCCGGCGCCAACGACCACAAAATTCATAGTCACAGGGTTAACCATGGAACGCGCGCGTCAGCACGAAAATTCTCGGCCGTCTTCGTTTCGTTACGTGCCGTTTATCGTAGTTGACGCGCTTGCCGCGCTACATCCGCGCCGCACGCATGTTGCGCGGCAAGCGCGCAACCTACAGTTCAATCCTGACCGAGCGGACCTCTGCTCTGGTCCGACTTATTTCAGGAACGCCGGAATTTTTTCGCCCGCAATCGTCTGTTCGAACGATTCACGTGCATTCACCAGCTCGAAGCTGCTGCCTCGAACCAAAACTTCCGCCGGCAGCGCGCGCGCATTATAACGATTCGCCATCGCGTAGCCGTACGCGCCGGCGCTCATGAAGGCCACGAGCTCGCCTTCGCCGACTTCCTGAATCTGCCGGTCCTTCGCGAAACAGTCACCGCTTTCGCAAATCGGGCCGACGACATCCGCGATCAACGCGCGTCGGGAACTATCGCGGTGCAGCGGCACGATCTCGTGATAGCTCTCGTACATCGCCGGGCGGATCAAATCGTTCATCGCGGCGTCCACGATCAGGAAGTTCTTTCCCGCGCCACGCTTCAGATGTTCAACCCGCGCCAGCAGCACGCCGGAGTTGCCCACCATAAATCGCCCATGCTCGAGCAAAATCCTCAGCCCGAGCGGAGCAAGCAGCGGGGTGAGCGCCTCGCCATACGTCTCGGGCGTGAGCGGACGCTGCTCAGCAGGTTGTGCGTCCCACCACGCCGCCTGCCCGCTCGCGAGAGCGTCTTTGTAAACGATTCCCATTCCGCCTCCGATGGAGAAATATCTGATTCCGTAATTCGCTTTCAGCTCCAGGACGAACGGCGTCACTTTTTTCACCGCTTCAACGAACGGACCGACCGACGTGAGCTGCGAACCGATGTGCATTTGCACGCCTTTGATTTCGACGTTCTTCAACTTGGATGCCGCCTCGTAAGCGGCCGCTGCGTTGGCCAGCGGGATTCCGAATTTGTTGCCGCTCTTGCCCGTTGTGATTTTCGCGTGCGTGTGGGCGTCGACGTCTGGATTCACCCGAATCGCAATCGATGCCTTCAGCCCCAGCGTGCCAGCAACGTGATTGATCCGGGCAAGCTCAGGTTCGCTTTCAACGTGGAAGGCGAACACGCCGTTCTCGAGCGCCAGCTTGATCTCCGCCTCCGTCTTTCCCACGCCCGCGAAAACGCTCGAGCTCACATTTCCACCCGCCGCAATCACGCGACGAATCTCGCCTCCGCTGACCAAATCGAAACCGGCGCCTAAATTTGAAAACAAGCGAAGCACCGCGAGATTCGAATTCGCTTTCATCGCGTAGCAGATCTGCAGATCAAGACCGGCGAGACTCCGCTGCAGCCGCTGGTAGTTGTCGGTGATGGTCGTCGCGCTATAGACGTATGTGGGAGTTCCATACAGCCGCGCCACTGCGGCGAGGTCGACAGATTCA
>DAITQE010000676.1:0-2673 GCA_036833235.1 Opitutus sp. | reverse complement strand
AAAACCCGGGATCTGCTCGCGCTCGAGCGCGATCCGATTTCGTTTTTCGATCACTCTGAAATGAGCGTCGGTCTCCGCGCTAATGAAACTAATCGCCTCGCCTGTCTCGCCGGCACGCCCCGTGCGGCCAATCCGATGAACGTAATCCGCAGGAGAACGAGGAAGATCGTAGTTCACCACCGCTGACAGTTGCACGATGTCCAGCCCGCGCGCGGCGACATCCGTTGCAACGAGTACTTGGATACGTTTGGCTTTCAAGTCCGCGATCGCCTGAGTCCGTGCTCCCTGACTCAGCTCACCATGCAACGGGGCCGCGGCGATGCCGGCTCGCATCAACTTCATGGCAACGTGCTCCGTCGCGTACTTCGTCGCGACGAACACCAGCACGTTGGACCAACCACTGTGTTCGACCAGATGGCGCAACAACATCGTCCGACGATCGGTATCCACCTCAATCGCGCGTTGGACAATTGCCTTTACTGAAGGTGTCGCGCCACGATCCACGTTAATCCGCACCGGGTCGTGCAAGAGGTCTTCCGCAAAAGCCAGCACCGGCGCGGGGAACGTCGCGGAGAATAATAGGTTTTGTCGGTGTGTCGGAAGCAGCGCCACGACTCGCGCAAGTTCATCCGCAAACCCAAGGGCAAAGAGTCGATCCGCTTCATCGAGCGCGAGCGTTTCCACCGCCTCGAGACGAACCGCATTACGGCCGGCCAAATCGAGGAGCCGTCCGGGTGTCGCGATCACCAGATCCGCCCCACCCCGCAGCGCCATCATTTGCGGATTGATCGATACGCCTCCGATCGCGACGCACGTTTTGATCGGCTCAGCGAATCGGCAGCCATAGTTGCGCACGGCCTCCGCGATCTGCGCAACGAGTTCGCGCGTCGGGACCAGAATGAGTGCACGAACGGGCCGCGGCGAGCCACGGCGGTTGGTGTTGAGCCGGTCCAAAATCGGCAGGAGGAACGCGGCGGTTTTGCCCGATCCTGTTTGCGCTGAGGCCCAAACGTCGCGACCGCGCAAGATCGCAGGAATCGCCGCGATCTGAACCGGTGTGGGTTCGTCGTAGCCGAGATCCGCCACAGCACGGAGAAGCGAATCGGAAAGTCCGAGCAAAGAGAAAGGCATCAAGAAAGATGAGAACGTGTCGGCGGCAACGCCACATGCGAAGTGAATTCGCAGTGAACGCTCAAGAGCGCGGACGCGCGCAGCGAACGGCCGCAGATGGTATCAGGCTATGGGTTCCGCGCATCAGCCGATCCCGAGCAACTCGACTTCAAAAATCAACATCGCGTTCGGCGGTATCGCACCGGGGTAACCTCGTGGGCCGTACGCGAGATCAGGTGGAATCGTCATCTTGACCTTATCGCCAACTTTCATCGTGGCGACCCCTTGATCCCACCCGGCGATCACTTCACTCGCGCCAAGGGTGAACGAAAAGGGCTCATTACGATCGACGGAACTGTCGAACTTTTTGCCGTCCATGAAGCAGCCGATGTAGTGAACATTCACGGTGTCGCCTGCCTTGGGAGCCGCTCCGGCGCCGGTCTTGAGTTTTTCGATTTGAAGTTGCGATATCGCCATCGCGCAAGTGAGCCCACGCACGAACTCGCGTCAATACCCACGCTTCAACGCAGTAGAACGCTGATCTTCGCTAATCTGCGCTGATTGAATGAGCGAAGATGAGCGTTCCAACCTATTTCGTTCCTCGCGGTCTGAGGCCGGACCGCGGGGTGTTTCCATTCGTGATTCGGTTGCGACGGATGAATATCGGTTCATCGTTAGACCGAGAGCAACTTTGCACGCTGGGGCTCGTCTGGCCCAGTCGTCGGCACCGCCCCACCCCATGAAATCATTTCGCCACTCGTACCTTCTCGCCGCGGTCATTTCTATCTTCTCTGCCACTATGATCCTTCGCGCCCAAACACCCGTCCCGTCCACGCCACCGGCTCCAGCTGCCAAACTCGGGTCAACGGTGTTTCGGTGGAATGACCTCGTCGCAAAGCCAAACAGGGTCGGCGAACGGCGCGACGTGGCCAAGAATCCAACCACGACGCTGGAGGAATTCGAGTGTCACATCAGCACGCTCAACTCCGGCTTCCCGTCGCATCCGCCACATCGTCATCCGCAGGAAGAGTTGATCGTGTTGAAGGAAGGAACGCTGGAAGTATTCATCAACGGCAAGGCCGAGCGCATTGGTCCGGGGTCGGTCTTTTTCTTCGCTTCGTACGATCTTCATAACGTACGCAATGTCGGCGAGACGCCGGCGACGTATTTTGTTTTCAACTTCACCACGGCTGCCACGCATTCGCTCGCAGCCAAACCGGCAGCCGAGTCGGCTTCGCCCGACAAACTCTGTTCGGCGGTTTACGATTGGGAGAAGCTGACGGTGGAAAAGACCAAGGCCGGCCAGCGCCGAGCGCTCTTCGATTCGCCCACGGTCACGTGCACTAATCTGGAATGCCACGTCACGACCCTCAACGCCGGCGAAATCCCGCATCCTGGTCACAGGCATCCGGACGATGAAGTCATTCTGGTGAAAGACGGCACGATGGAAGCGACGATCAATGGTCGCGCCCAAAGCGCCGGCCCCGGTTCGATTTTTTTCTTCAGCTCGAATGACGAGCACGCGATGAAGAATGTCGGCTCAACTGCGGCGACGTATTACGT
>DAITQE010000675.1:0-2673 GCA_036833235.1 Opitutus sp. | reverse complement strand
GCAGAAATGATCCGAGCTGCCGCTCGCTTGCGCGAAGCCGTTCAATTTTGAACCTAACATCAGGCGGTTCCTCGAACGACCGTCCATAAGCTGATGCGGACTCGACTGGTAGCACTCGTCATATTTTGCGGACAAAAAACGCGTGACTCTAAATTTTGATTTACAACACAAACGGCGCGCCCTTCTTTGGCGCCGACTTTAACCAATTCACTAACACTGTGAGCCACGACCCATCGCGAAAGAGCTTTCTCGGCAAATTGTCCGGCATCGTCGCCCTCATCGGGCTTGCGCCGCGCTTGCTGGTGAAGACGGTGGCGGCCTCGCCGGCAGCCGCTGAAAACGCGCGTCCGGTCGTGCTTCGCCCCGATTCCCGCGCGGTCGCCCGTCGCGCGGAATCGGTTTAACCCGCGCCCGGTTCACCTGACGATTTTTGGCTCATGTCGAATATTTTTCCGAGATCGGCGAACAAGTTACCGCTCCAGATCGTTATTTATCTGTGCGTCCTCGGCGGAATCGCGACCGCCGGCGTGACCTATTACATGACGCCGAAATACACGCGCGTCGGCTACGCGCCGGTGCAGCCGGTGCCGTACAGCCATGCTTTGCACGTCGGCCAGCTCGGCCTCGACTGCCGGTATTGTCATAACAACGTCGATAAATCTGGATACGCGAACCTGCCGACGTCGCAGACGTGCATGAACTGCCACAATCAGGTGAAGAAGGACAGTCCTCTGCTGGCGGTGGTGCGGAACAGTTTTGAAACGGGAGAGCCCGTGCCGTGGGTCCAGGTTCACCAGCTTCCCGATTTCGCTTACTTCAACCATTCGATCCACGTGAACCGCGGAGTGAGTTGCGTGGAATGCCACGGGAAAATCAACGAAATGGACGTCGTGAGGCACGCTCAGCCTTTGAGCATGGGTTTCTGCCTCGATTGCCATCGTAACCCGACACCGCGCGTCCGTGAAAACGCGGATATCTATAATCTGAACTCCCAGACCATCGAACAGAAGGCCGGATTTGAGGCGGCCCATAAATTCGTCACGGATCGGAATATCAAGCCCCCGCAAAGCTGCACCGGTTGCCACCGATGAAACGCAAATTTGAACATCCCGCTCCGTCTGAACGCGAGCTGACCGGTCCAAAATACTGGCGCAGCCTCGACGAACTCGCCGCGACGCCCGGTTTTCAGGCGCAGCTGGCGCGTGAATTCCCGGAGGGAGCCTCAGAGATCGACGGCGTCGACCGCCGCCACTTCCTGAAGATTATGGCTGCCTCGTTCGCGTTAGGCGGTCTCGGCCTGACCGGTTGCCGTCGTCCGGAAAAACACATCCTGCCGTACGGCAAGTCAGTCGAAGGAATCATTCAGGGGCTACCCCAATACTTCGCCACCGCGATGCCGCTGCGCAAATCGGCGATGCCGCTGCTCGCGGAAACGCACCAGGGGCGTCCGACGAAACTCGAAGGCAACCCGACCTATGCGGCCCACGGCGGCGCGCTGTCGCTTTTGGCTCAGGCCTCGGTGCTCGATCTGTACGATCCGGAGAGAGCCACGGAGCACACGCGTGACGGGCGGAAGTTGAACGTCGCTGACGTCAACGAACTTTTGGCCAAGATTGGCAGCGATCATGTGGCAGCCAGCGGAGCTGGGCTGGCGTTTCTCGCGGAAGAATCAAGTTCACCCACTCGTGTGCGGTTGCTGGCGCAGTTGAAAGCCAAATTCCCCCGCGCCATTTGGGCGGAGTACGAGCCGATTGCGGACGAGGCTCCCGTGGGTGCTGCGCGCGCTGCTTTTGGGCAGAACGTCAAGCCACTCTATCGGTTTGGAAAAGCCCGGCGGATCGTTTCGCTCGATGCGGATTTCCTCCGCCCCGACGCCAACGGCCTGTATTACGCCCGCGAATTTGCGAACGCCCGGCGCGTGACGTCGAAAGCCGACGCCGAGAAGATGAACCGGCTGTACGTCGCGGAGAGCAGTTTCACGCTGACCGGTAGCATGGCAGATCATCGCCTGCGTCTCGCGAGTAGCCATATGCTGGCCCTTGCGACGGCGCTGGCAGTCAAGATCACGGGTGCGGACACGTTCGCATCGCTGGCGACCAGCCTCGATCTCAACCCGAAGTGGGTCGACGAATGCGCGGCGGACCTGCTCGCGAATCGCGGCGCGTGCGTCGTGGTCGCAGGTGCGCATCTGGCGGAGCAGGTGCACGTCATCGCCTACGCGATCAACGCGTTTCTCGGCAATATCGGCGCGACCATCGACTTCGTCCAGATACCGACGTCAGACGCGTCGAGCCTCAAGGGTCTCGTCACCGCGCTTAGCGGCGGTTCGATCGACACGCTGGTCATCCTCGGCGGAAATCCGGCGTACAACGCGCCGGCTGATCTCAACTGGGCGGCGTTGCAGAAGTCCGTCAAGAACGTGGTTCGTCTTGGCTACCACCTCGATGAAACTTCGGCGGTTTCTCCCGCGGGCACACAGCTCGCCGCAGCGCACTATTTGGAGTCTTGGGGCGACGCCCGCACGCTCGATGGCACGATTGTGCCGATCCAGCCCATGATCCTTCCGCTGTTCGGCGGTTTAACGGAAATCGAGGTTCTCGCGCGCATCGTCGGCGCGGCCAATCCCGACCCGTACGCGCTCGTGCACGAAACGATCACCGGCATGGCTGGCGG
>DAITQE010000674.1:0-2675 GCA_036833235.1 Opitutus sp. | reverse complement strand
CCTGGAGACTCTGCCGGTAGTTCAATTGTTCAATTCCTAATCTTGCGGAACTAAATCAGTGGTGTGGCGCAAAGCGCTGCGGGCGAAGCCGCTCAACGCCGCGGAAGCGAGTACTTTCAACTCCTGTAAATCATCCGTCGTCATGATCCAACCCTTTATATCGCCCGATCGGCGGAGGACCGAACGGCACCATGCCGTCACTCGTTCATCTCCGAATGGGACGACTTACGGCGCTTCGTAGATCTCGACGAGCGCGATTCCCGTCGATGTGCCGTCGGCGGAGGTAACGTGGGCGGTGTAAACGCCGGGCTCGAGCGTTTCGAGCATGGCGGCATCGAGGCTGCCTTCGTTGAGCGGGAAGGCGCCGGTTGCCGTAACCGCGGCACGGATATCCGCGACATTGGCGGCCTGGCCCCAGTTGTCGTTGTTGTGAATCTCGTGGCCGGCGGAGTCGAAGAGCGTGAGTTTGGGATTGGCGAGTGGCTGCGCGATGCCCTGACCGCTGAGTGTGGGCCCGACGCCGCGGATCATGACTTTCAAGGGCGCGTTGCCGCTGATGACGAAGCCGGCGATGAGCACGTTGTCGCCTGAGCTGACACGCGCGCGCGCCGAAAGATTGACGAGACGCTGACTGCCGGAGGTTGGTCCGTAAATTTCGTTCAAGACAATGCCAGTGCCGCTCGGGACCGCGGAGACGAGCGCGGTGAACGGGCCGGCGGGAGATTCGTGAACCTGGAGCGCGCTGTCGCGACTGCTGGCGGGAAGCGGAAACGCGCCGAACTGCGCCATGTCAGCGGCGGTCGCGGCGATTCCGCGGCCGGTCGTGAGAACGGTCAACCAATTGTCGTTTTCGGCCACCACCGCCTGTTTGTTGTCGAGCACGCGAATGGACGGATCGGCCAAGGCGCCGGTAATGCCCATGTCCGCCAAGGTCGGACCAACGCTCCGAACAAGCACGTTGGGTGACGCGGTCGACGCGTTGCCGCTCAGAACAAAGCCTTGAATTAACGTGTCCTCGCCTGCACCAGCGAAGCCGCGCGCGGAGAGGTTGACGAGACGCGAACGCTCAAGGCTGAGTGTGATCACGGAGCGCGTCGAAATGTTGCCGTCGGGGGCGGTGACCACGACATCGTAACGCCCTTCATCGCTGGCGGAAAAATTCTGAACGGTGAAGCTGGCGCTCGTGGCTCCGTTGATTGCGACGCCCTCGTGTCGCCACTGGAAATGGTAGTTCAACGTACCGACACCGGCGCGAAGCGGGTCGAAAAGGGTCGAACCTAACCTTTTGATATTTTAGCGATCCACTTCGTCGTCTCGGGTCGTTTTGCCGTTTTTGCGTCCGCCGCCCCGGGCAGCTCAAATTCTATGCGGTCATACGTCGACCGACGTTTAGCGGACGGAAATCAACATTATGGCCCGACCCGATTCAGCCGGGGGAACCCCATTCCGCCGGAACCCGGTGTGCGCGCCGTGGGCTTCGGCATGGATATGTTTCTGCCCGGCTATTATCTCCGCACTTACATTATCGAAGGACCGAAAGGGTGAGAGCCACGAAACCAATGCCCGACATTTTGAATGTTGCGCAGCTTTTCCGAAAGTCGCCGAGATATGATTTGGCGATACTGGTCGAGAGCCACATTCGGCGGAGGACGAAACGGCGCAACGCCGTCACTCGTTCATCGATCGTGAATGGTGCATCAGCCCGTGAGCAACACCTTGCCGGAACGGTCGGTGGTTGCCACGTCGGCGAGCGCCGACCGAAAATCTTCGAGACGATAACGCGCGCGCACGGGCAGCGGGAGACCGCCGTCGCGAATCGCGGACCACAGATCGGTCGTCATTCCGTCGCGGCGGTCGCCGGACGTGGCGAGCCAGTGGTCGATGCCGAATCCCTTCCAGGAAAGATTGCGGTAGATCAGGTCGGAATTGAGGATCGGCGCCGGCGCCTGCTCGAGCAGCCCGTAGCTCACGATGGTTGCGCCCTGGCGCAAAGCGGGCAGGACATTCTTGACGAGCATGCCGCCCACGCTGTCGAGATAGCCGGCGAGGAGTGCGCCCCCGGTGATCGCGAGAATCTTCGCGGCGATTTCCGGAGCGTCGGCCGGGATCGCGGGGAAGGAAACCCTGGCCTGACTGCCCGGACGCACGATGCCGACCACGCCAACCTTGCGACGCCGCGCGAGGCTTTCGGCGATGTGCGCGACCACAGACGTGGCGGCGTTGATCGCGATCCAATCGCCGGGCTGCAAATGCAGCTCGACGAGCAATGCCCACGCCGTCACGGGATTCAGCGGAAACTGGGCGGCATTCTCGGTCGCGATGTCAGAGGGGACTCGATAAAGGCGCTCCGCCGGCACGCGCCCATACTCTGCCCAAGCCCCAGGCGAGCGGAAGGCCACGCGTTCGCCGACGGGCAGCGAAACACCGGGCCCGACCGCGGCAATCACGCCCGCGCCCTCGAGACCCGCTGTCTGCGGAAACTGTGGTTTCCAGCGGTAACTCCCTCCGATGAACATGAAATCCGAGGGCTGAATGGGCCTGGCATCGATTCTCACGAGCACTTCGCCCTGCGCTGGCGAAGGGGCGTCAATCTCCCGGAGACTCAAAACGTTTTCGGGCCTGCCGGCCTTCTCGAAGACCAGCGCTTTCATGTCGTCCAGCCGCCATGCGCGAAG
>DAITQE010000673.1:0-2676 GCA_036833235.1 Opitutus sp. | reverse complement strand
CACCAGCTTGCGACGCTGGTAGCTTTTCTTCACCTCCGCGAGCCCGGGATGCGGCACGCGATCCGCGTTCACCAATCCGTTTGCACAAAAATTTCCGTCCGAAGTGATATCGGGCGGTCCGAACGTGCCACCGTACGCGAAGAACGTCCCAAGTGCCGGATCGAGCGGAATCGATTTCGGGTTGTCGAGCCGTTCAATCTTTCGCGATGCAGGAACCGGCGTTCGCAATCCCTGATCGACCCAGTCCCAAATGTAGCCGCCCTGCAGTTGCTTCGCGCCTTCGTAAATCGGCCGCCAATACGCCCACATATCGCCCGTGCTATTGCCCATCGCGTGAGCGTACTCGACCATGATAAACGGCTTTTCACGATGCATCGCCGCATAGTTTCGCACGGAATCGGGACTGGGATACATCGGGCAAACGATATCGCTCACGCGTGTGCTCCGGTCGCCTTCGTATTGGACCGGCCGTGACGTATCGTGCGCTTTCAGCCATTCGTAATCGCGAACAAAATTCCCGCCAAACCCGGCCTCATTGCCGAGCGACCAGATGATCACGCACGCGTGATTCTTGTCGCGTTCAAACATTCTGATCGTGCGATCGAGATGCGCCGGTCCCCACTCATCGACTTTCGCAAGCGTCTTGTCGCCGAAGCCCATGCCGTGCGTCTCGATGTTCGCCTCGTCGATCACGTACAAACCGTACTCGTCACAGAGCGCGTACCACTCGGGGACATTTGGATAGTGGCAGGTTCGTACGGCGTTGATGTTGTTCTGCTTCATCAAGCGGATGTCCTGCACCATCCGCTCGCGCGTCATCACCTGGCCGAGATCGGGATCCCATTCGTGTCGGTTCACGCCGCGAAACAAAGTCGGCATTCCGTTTACCAACAGTTGACCGTTTTTGATTTCAACGGCGCGGAAGCCGACGCGCCACGGAATCGATTCCAGCACCCTCCCCTGTTCGTCGCGGGTCGTGAGCAGCAGTGTGTAAAGCTGAGGAATTTCGGCCGACCATTTCAGCGGATTAACGACGGGCGCGTCCGTGCGCAGCTCGATCGTTCCGCCTCCTGCGACCGTCGCAACATCGAGCGTTCGCTCGAGCACTCTCGTCCCCGCTGGGTCGCTGAGCGTAATGGACAGAGTCACCGGTTTTGCCTCCGTCCCGTAGTTCTTGATCGATGCCGTTATCGCCAGCTTGGCATCGCGGTAGGTGGAATCCAACTCTGTGTGCACCGCGAAATCGCGTACGTGCGTCGATGGCGTGGACCAAAGCGACACGTTGCGGAAGATGCCGCTCAACCGCCAAAAGTCCTGATCTTCCAGATACGATCCGTCGTTCCAACGGAAGACCTCGACGGCCAGCTGGTTCTTCCCAGCCAGCAGATGCGGTGTGATCCGAAATGTCGCCGGCGTGCGACTGTCCTTGCTGAAACCGAGTTTTTTTCCGTTCACCCAAAGATAGAAAAACGAATTTACCCCATCGAACGTCAAAAACACCTCCCGTCCCTGCCAGTTTTCCGGAACGGTGAACGTGCGCCGATAGCTGGAAACGTGGTTGTACGTATCCGGAATGTGGGGTGGGTTAGCCACTTTCCATGGATAGATAATATTCGTGTAGATCGGGATTCCGTAGCCTTCCACTTCGGGGTTCGATGGAACGCGAATCGTCTTCCACGCGATGTCATCATACTCCGGTTTCCAAAAATCGGCCACGCGAGCCGCCGGAGTTGCGGACCAATGATATTTCCAATCGCCGTTAAGGGACTGTACAAAAGGAGAGCGCGCAGAGTCCAACGTGCGCGCTGACGCCTCGTCCGGAAAAACCGTCATTGTGGCCGACGGCGCCTCGACGCCCTCGTGCAGCGCCCGCGGGTTTTGCCACTCGGGCGACGCGGGAGCGGATTGGTTCTCTGCGGCGTGAGCGGCAAGACCGGCAAAAGAAACGACTACAGTCACGGCGGCACGAATTAACTTAGGCGTAAGCATGCGAGTATGAGGTCAGCGGAAAGACAGAGAAACAGAAAACGAATTTTGAGGTTTATCGAGTACGCGAAAAACTGCGAACGGAAGCAAACTGAGATTAATTCTGAATTCGGCAGAAGATTTAAACACTAGTGCGCACTAATTCTCACGAATCCGGATTACATGATTGGAAATCGAGCCGGTCGGCATTCACCCACTGCGCGAACCCGAATTTCGCTAATGTAGAAAATGTCATACGTAGGCTGCGAGCTTGCTCGCGCTCAAGAAGCGCCCGCAAGCGGGCGGCCTACTCGGATAACATCAAAACATCTGTAGTTCGACGACACGCGCGTTAGCCGTGGCAACGTCACTGCCAACGGTCGCTGGCCTGCTTCGCCGCCAGCGCGTACTGGCGACGGAACTTTTCACCAAGCTCGCGCGCCAACGTAAGCTCGTCCACGCGGTTCTTCGACATGAGCGCTCGCTTGATTTCGGCACCTGCCTTCTCGTAGTCGACCGACGAAAGTTCCTGCAAGGTCGCGAGCGCACGCGTTCTCGCCGGCTCTGGGGCCGCGTTGATCGCCCGCCACGCCGCCACCAATTCCCGATGAGAATCGAGCACCATCACGCGAACGATAAAAGCCATTTCGCGAAACAAATGACCGGTCCACGCCGGATGAGAGATCAACTGCTCGTCATCGCTGAACGGAT
>DAITQE010000672.1:2447-2679 GCA_036833235.1 Opitutus sp. | reverse complement strand
AGCAAGCTCGCGGCCTACCACGTAACGGATTGCGCCATCAAAACGAAAGACCGCACAGAGTCTACCGTCCACCGTTCACCGGGTGCCAGCGCCGGTTTCGGCGCGAAGTAATCCCGCTGATTGCACCCTCGCGTGAGCGGTAAAATGGGACAAAGGGAAACGCGAAATCGGAAGGGGCGCAAATCGGCTTTTGAGTGCTTGGGAAGTGGCACGGGCATCTTGCCCCGTGGAC
>DAITQE010000672.1:0-2437 GCA_036833235.1 Opitutus sp. | reverse complement strand
CCATGTAACGGATTGCGCCACCAAAACGAAAGACCGATGCAGTTGCGGTGGAAACTGCGCTTTGCGGGGAAACTGCGCTTTTGCTCCTTGGCGTCCTTACCGGAACCGTTTTCGTTCTATGTTCTGTGAGTTCTCCTGCCGCCTCTCCTTCCGCTCCACGCCCGCTGTCTTTGGGCGTGATTTTCCTCACGCTCTATATCGACCTGATCGGGTTCTCCATCATCTTTCCATTCGTTCCGGATCTGATGGCTCATTACCTTCGGGTCGATGGCACCTCAGGAGTGCTCGGGTGGCTCTTGGCCCAAACCGACGCGGTTGCGGCGGCGCTGGGTAACGACCGGCATTTTGCGGCGGTTCTTTTCGCGGGCGTTCTCACCTCGTTTTTTTCCATCCTCCAATTCATCTTCGCGCCGTTTTGGGGTGCGCTCTCCGACCGTCGCGGCCGCCGTGGAATTCTCTTTATCACCGTCGCCGGAACGGCCTTGGGCTACTTGGTCTGGGTCGTGAGCGGCTCATTCTGGATGTTCATGCTTTCACGGGTGATCTGCGGTGCGTTCGGCGGAAATCTCTCGGTCGCCACCGCGGCCGTCGCCGATGTTACGACAAGGACTGAGCGCTCCCGCGCGATGGGGATCGTAGGCGCCGCATTTGGACTCGGCTTGGTCACCGGGCCGATGCTGGGTGCCCTCACCGCGTCTCATAACCTCCTTGATCATCATCCATCCCTCGCTCGTTACGGCATTAATCCGTTCTCGATTCCCGCGCTGATCGCGCTCGCGATGTCGCTGGTGAATCTAGTCTGGATCGGGCTCCGTTTCCGCGAAACACTTTCCAGCACGTCGCGCGCCGATGCCGAGGTTGCTCGGCTCCGCAACCCGATTCGTGCGATCTTCGCGCTGGAAAATGCGCCCGCGCGCCGTGCTAATCTCGTTGCTTTCGTTTTCTCCATGGCATTCGTCGCGATGGAAACGTCGCTCACCTTCCTCGCGGCCGAGCGGTTCGGCTACACCGCGCGGCAAAACGGCATGCTGATGGTTTTCCTCGGAGTGTGTTCAATCATCACCCAAGGCATGATCGTGCGGTGGCTCCTGCGAAAAACCGACGAGCTCCACGTGCTCGCCGGAGGCTTGATCTTAACGGCGTTGGGATTGCTATGCGTTGGCGTCGCACCCGCTCCCTGGTTCGTGTACGTCGGGCTCGCGCTTCTGGCCACGGGTTCCGGTCTCGTTAATCCGTCCACCACCGGCTTGATCTCGCTCTACAGCCATGCGGGCGAACAGGGTCGTGCGCTCGGTATTTTTCGTTCCCTCGGCTCTCTTTCGCGTGCTATCACTCCCCTGCTCGCTGGTATCGTATTCTGGGGTTTTGGTTCGACCAGCGTGTTTGTCGGGGGTGCGGTTTTCGCGGCGGTTGCACTCTGGCTCAGCTTCTCACTGCCTAAGCCGGTGAAATGATTTCGGTTCTTCGTTCCAATTTTTCAAAATCTCCGCCGTGGCGCCGTGGCGTTTTGCTGCTCGCGGCGGCGCTCTGTCTGTCGCTTTTCGCTGGCTGTCACATCTTCTACCGGGAGATGCCGAGACCGGGCCGCACGACGCTGGATTCGCCACTTGTCATCGTGCCGGCGGCCACGATGTCGAACTACCTCGTCGTCGAAGCAAAATGGGACAAGCGCGGCCCTTATCACTTCCTCATCGATACGGGCGCCTCGGTGACGCTCATCTCCCCTGAACTCGCAGCTCGGTACGTCGCAAAAAACGCGCCTCCGACCGCCACACCGATTGTTCGCGTTAAATCCGCCGATGGTGAAACCGCGCTGCTGAGTGCCACGACTCTGCGACGCATCCAGCTCGGCGGCGCCCGTTTCGATAACGTGCAGGCGCTGATCTACGACTGCGCCGCGATTTCCGCGCACCTCGGAATCCAAATCGATGGCATTCTGGGTTTCCCTCTTTTTCGCGAAACACTTCTCACCTTGGATTATCCGCATTCTCGCGTGCTGCTGCAACGACGCTCCGCCTCCATGCTTCTTCCGGGCACACCGATCGCATTCAACAACGAACGCAAGACGCCGATCATTCCACTGCGCCTTGGCAATGAGACCTTTGTTGCGCTCCTTGATTCCGGCAGTGATGCGGAGTTGAGTCTCAACCCGGTGGGACTTCATCCCGAGTTCGCCGTGCAGCCTCGTCTCGGCGCCACGATCGCAACGCTCGGCGGTGATCGCGAGCAACACATCGGCCGTTTGTCTCAGACGCTTCTAATCGGTGACTACCCCATCGATCGGCCGATCGTCGACCTCACGGATGAACTTACGTCCCTCGGCGGGGGCGTGTTGAAAAATTTCACGGTGACATTCGACCAGGAACACAGCCGCGTGACGTTCTACCGCGAGTCGCACCTGACGCCGCCGCTGCACCCGCGTCGCAGTGCGGGCATC
>DAITQE010000671.1:0-2683 GCA_036833235.1 Opitutus sp. | reverse complement strand
CGGGAAGATCCGCAGACATGGGCAAGATGCCCATGCCACCTCGAACCACCGGCAATTCGGAGATGTGTCCAACCCGGCCGATGCACCGACTTAGTTCATCTTGAAACTGCTGCTGACCTTGAAGACGGCGCTGACGATCGCAAATGCGATGAAGCCGACCAGGACGAAAACCATCAGCAGCACCGCACTGGCGATCACCTTCGTGAAAATGTTCAACTGGCCCGTGACGATTTTCTGATAGCTGCGACCGATATCGCCCAAACTCGGGACCACGTTTCCGGTATTTTCTCCCACTGAAAGGCGATCGAGCACCAAATCCGGAAAACAACCCGTGCGGCTTAGCGCCAGCGAGAGAGCTTCGCCTTCGAGCACCCGCCCGGTCGCTTCATCGAAGGCGCGGCGATGGACACGATTCGCGATTTGTCGGCCTGTCATCCGCAGCGCTTCGGCTGCAGTGATTCCGTTGGCAAGCAACACGCCGAGAGTCTGGCTAAACGCCAGAACAGTTTGGGCGACAATAAATTTTCCAACCAGTGGCAAGCGCAACAACCAGGCATCCGTCGCCTCACGTCCCGCTTCGGTTTGCCGCCAGCGCCAGAACGCGACCACTCCGAAGATAACGCCGAGGACAATGAACACGCCGTAATGGAGGCCAAAGCCGGCAATGCCGACGAGCAGCCGCGTGGAGAGCGGCAGTTCTCCACCGAGTGAGGTGAGCAGTGTTTGTAGGCGAGGCAGCAGGAAAAAGAGAAAAAAGAGAATCACCATGCCCGCGACGAAGACCATGAACACCGGGTACGCGAGGGCCGCGAGGAGCTGACGTCGCAGCTCACGCTGTTCGTTCAAATGAGTGATGAGCCTCGCGAGCGTGTCGTTCAACGACCCCGTAGCCTCGCCCGCCTGGATGAGGTTGATGGTCGCGGCGTCAAATACGCCTGGGAAATCCGCCATTGCCCGCGACAACGGTGCGCCTTCGCTGAGACTCTCCCATAGCGACACGCAGAGCGCGCGCAAGGCCGGTTCCTTGATGCGGATGGAGAGCAGACGAACGGCTTCGCCCGCCGACATTCCACTCGTCGTCAAGTCGTGGAGCGACTCGAGAAACGGCAAGCGTTGCGTCCGGGTAACTTCGCTCCGGCGTGCCGAACGGCGGTCGACGCCACTCGGCCCTTTTCGGACCGAGGTTGCGGGCGTGCTTGCTTCACTGGCGGTGACGACCTGAAGCCCGCGTGCTGCGAGCAGGCGAAGAGCGTCACGACGATTGGGCGCTTCGAGCGAATCGGAAACGTCTTTGCCGGAACGATCGCGCGCGGTGTAGGTGAAACGGGGCATGATTAGAGGAAATCGGGCAGGCCGCGTGCAGCGTGCCAGACAGTAATAACATCGATCGCTTTAGCTTCTGTTTTTACGCGATAAAATACCAAGTAACGACCGTAAACGATCCGACGAGTGCCGGAATAAGCCGCTTGCGGAATCGTGGGACCGATGGTCGGAAACGTTGTAAGCACTTCCGCATGTTTGAACAAACCCTCGCCCCAACCCAACGCAGCAGCCGGGTTATCCTTGGCAATGTAGGCAACGATTTCGCGCAGGTCGGTGCGGGCGCGAAGCGTCCAGTTCAGTTTGTAATCCACGACTGAATCTCGCGGATCACCTGTTCGTGCGGCACGACACGCCCTGCCTCCGAGTCAGCGAGGCCTTCGCGGATTTTGGCCAAGAGGGTGAGGTTCTCGAGAATGTCTTCGAGTTTCGCGTCATCGGGTAGTTTCCCGACGGCTTCGAGGACGGTCTGCTTGTCGCTCATGGGCACAAACTAGGTGCAGCAGTAGGACGGGCAAATTATTTCTCCGCCACGGTGACGACGCGTAGGACTTCTTCGAGGGTGGTGTGGCCGGCTTTGACTTTTTCCCAACCACTCTGCCCAAGCGTCCGCATGCCGTTGCGGCGCGCACACTCGGTGAGCGTGCGCGTGCTTTCTCGTTTCAACACGAGCTCATGCATCTCGTCGTTGAGTCGGAAGATTTCAAAAAGACCAATCCGTCCGCGATAACCGGTGCCACGACAACGATCACAGCCGACGGGCGATTTCAGCGACTCCACCAAGTCGGCCTCCTCCGCGCTACAGCCAAGGATCGCCAGACTTTCCTTCAATTTGACTTTAGTAACGGGCTCGGGTCGTGAACAAGCGCCGCACAGCCGCCGCACGAGGCGTTGGGCGATCACGAGCTCGATCGCCGATGCGACGAGAAACGGCTCGATGCCCATATCGACGAGGCGCGTGATGGCTCCAGGCGCGTCGTTCGTGTGCAGCGTTGAGAAAACCAAGTGCCCGGTGAGCGACGCGCGAATGGCGATTTCGGCTGTATCCTTGTCGCGGATTTCTCCGACCATGATCACGTCGGGATCCTGACGTAGTACGTGACGAAGCGCATCGGCAAAGGTCAGCCCGATTTCCGGACGGACCTGCATCTGATTTACGCCGGGAACCTCGTACTCGATTGGGTCCTCGATCGTGATGATGCGGAGATCAGTCGAGTTGATCTTCCGCAAAAACGCGTTGAGCGACGTGCTTTTGCCGGAGCCGGTCGGACCGGTGACGAGGATGATGCCGTGAGGATAGTCGAGGATTTCGGTGATCTGGGCCTGCTCCCCGGCGCTCATGCCGAGCCGATCCATCGTATAG
>DAITQE010000670.1:0-2683 GCA_036833235.1 Opitutus sp. | reverse complement strand
CTCAGGTGAGCGCCGTTTCGCAGGGATGTTGACGGAAAAATTACCTTACTCCGTCGCTGATTCGCGCCGAGTCAGAAGCAACCTCCAGACCTATGACGCTCGATCACGCTACCATCGTTTCACTCGGCAGTAAACTCGCTCCGGCCGCCGCTACATTCGGACGGCTCTGCAGCATCTTGGGAGACGATCGCACTGCGACGGATGAGGTCGTGCATCTGATCCGCCTCGACCAGGCGCTGAGCTTTCATGTGATCCGTGTTAGCAACAGCGTGATTTTTGGCTTGCCCGGGCAGAACGAGACACTTGAAGGCGCCGTCGGCCGTGTTGGATTTCGCGAAATCTACCGACTCGTTGGTCTCGCGGCCACGCAGCAGGTTTGCCAGCGCGATCTTGCCACATACCGTCTGAAGGCCGCGCGCCTTTGGGAAAACTCGATTGCAACCGCTGCGGCCGCTGAAGTGTTGGCGCCGACCGCGGGCATCGAGCCGGGATTGGCCTACACCGCGGGCTTACTCCGAACCTTGGGCCGCGTCATCATCGACGATCTGGCGGAAGGTCAGGTTTATCCCGGTGAAGCCGAGTGGCCGTTGGTCGCGGAATGGGAACAGTCGACCTTTGGTGTGACGGCAACGGAAGTCACCGCGATCCTGCTGGAGCACTGGCATTTTCCGGCTGAGATTGTTGAAGCGATTCGCTGCCACTTCGATCCATTTAGCGGGCTCGAGACGCACGGTGTCGGTTGTTTGCTCAACCTGGCGTGCGGCGCGGTCGATAGTTTCGGATTGGGTCTGCCGGGCGAAAGTGGCCACTGGATCGGCAGTCCGACGGAGCTGCAGCTTGCCAACCTCCCGCAGTCGGTGCTCGATGAATGCGCTTCCCGCGCACGTGAGCATTATTCTGCGTTGTGTGCGTCGGTCGGCTGACCCACGCGCTTCATTTGCTTTGGACTGAGGATCGTAACGGCGGGCGGTTGAAGCCCGCTGAGTCCGTGGGGAATAGACGGCGAATGTGCCAGCAGGCGAGCCGGCTGATGTGGCGGCGAGGAGACGTAGCGCAGGCTTCCAGCCTGCAGGGATACTTGCACTATCGCTCCGCTGCGCTACTCCAAGACCACTCGGCTGCGTGATCGACAAGGCCAGCTTTCACGGGGTTTTCATCCGTGTAGCGACAGCCGTGAGTGAAGTCCACGTCGTCGCGAATCCAATGATCATAGGATTCGGTTTGCCAAAAGGAATTGCCCGACCGGCCCAGAAATTTGTTTGCCTCGTTGGCAGTGTAGGATTTCCAGCTATGCAAGATCGATTCGAGTGAATGACGGGTGTGTGGCCGCACAACGGCGTGTACGTGGTTGGGCATGATGCACCACGCATGGAGCGAATAGCGGGCGCCCGCGAAATGACGTAGAGCGTTTGCGGTGATTTTTGCCACCTCTGGGCGACGTAGCCACGCGGCACCGCCGTGCTGGTCGAAGAACGGCGTCTACCTCAGCCGAATACCAGGCAAAGAGCTGACAGCGGACGCGGTTTCGATCATCCGGGGTTTCCTGGCGTAGGCGCTGCAGCAAATCGGCGCGCTGTTCCTTTAGGCGAAGAACGGTTTCGCGCGGCAACGAGTCCGCGAGTCGGAAAGTGACGAAGTAGGCGGCACCCTCAACTTTGATGTGGGGAAGATAACCGCGGGAATGAAAACCGGACAGCATCGGTAGCGCAGGCTTCCAGCCTGCAAAGATCGAGCCTGCAGGCAAGGATGCCTGCGCTACTCTTCCGGCGGCGTGAAGCCGCGGCGCATCACGTTCTCGGCAATCACGCGGGGGACGAGGAAGTTTTCCAGATAACCTTTCCCGCCGGCTTTCGTGCCGCTGCCGCTCATCTTGAAACCGCCGAATGGATGCCGCTCGACGATCGCGCCGGTGATGCCGCGATTTAAGTAAACATTGCCGCAGAGGAGTTCGCGTTCGGCGCGCTCGAGCGCGCGCGGACTGCGCGAGAAGAGTCCGCCGGTGAGCGCGTAGTCGGTCGAGTTGGCGAGGGCGAAGGCTTCGTCGAGATCGCGGGCTTTCATGATCGCGAGCACGGGGCCGAAGATTTCTTCACGGGCAATCGTGTGCTCGGGCTTCACGTGCGTGAAGATCGTCGGCGGGACAAAGTAGCCGCCACTCGCCACGACCGCGGTCGGCAGGATGGCTTGCCAGGCAATTTTCGATTCTTTTTTGCCCTGTTCGATCAGACCGAGGATTTTCTCTTTCGCGTCTTCGTCGATCACGGGGCCGACGACCGTGCCGGGGAACGTCGGATCGCCGATCGGTGTAGCCGCGGCGGCCGCGAGGAGGCGTTCGACGAATTTGTCGTACACGTCCTCCAGCACGATCAGGCGCGAGAGCGCGGAGCATTTCTGGCCGGAGAAACCGAATGCGCTGTAGAGCGTGGCGGGGGTCGCTTCATCGAGGTCGGCGTCGTTGTCGATGATGAGCGCATTCTTGCCGCCCATCTCGCAGACGACTTTTTTCAGGTTCGCCTGGCCTGGCAGTGTGCGGCCGGCGGTTTCCCAGATCCTCGTGCCGACAGCGCGCGAACCGGTGAAGGCGACGAAGTCGATCTGCGGATGCGCCACGAGATGCGCGCCGACGTCGTCGCCGTATCCGGTGATCAGATTCACGACACCGGCGGGCAGGCCGGCTTCGACG
>DAITQE010000669.1:0-2684 GCA_036833235.1 Opitutus sp. | reverse complement strand
CAGCTCGAGATGCTCTTGCAGCTCTGCGGCCATTTCGGCCTCCAGCCTCCGCTTTCGGAATATTCCACCGAGGCGAAACAGGAATTGCCGCAGACGATTCATGGTGAGGCAGAACCTTTCACTCGCACCGCAACGCCACGATCGGATCGACTTTCGCCGCTCGCCGTGCCGGGAGAAGACAAGCCATCGCCGCGACCATTAGGAGGAGCAACGCGACGCCTCCATAAGTTACGGGATCGGTCGATGAAACACCGTACAGAAACTCGGAAATCACCCGCGTCGCCGCGACGGCGGCGCACGACCCGATCACCACTCCGATACAGACGAGTGAAAGTGACTCGCGAAGAATCATCCAGAGCATGCTTCCTGGCAACGCGCCGAGTGCCATGCGAAGACCGATTTCACCGGTGCGTTGGAATACAGCGTACGACATCAGACCGTAAAGCCCGACACACGAAAGCGCGAGCGCGAGTAGCCCGAAGAAACTTGAAATGCGCGCAACAGATCGTTCCTGACGAAGAAGATTGTTGTTCAACTCATCGTCCTGAGTGCGCAGGCCATTAATCAAAAGGTTGGGATTCAAATCGTTCACCGCCTTCCGAACCACAGAAAGCATGGCCGCCGGATCGCTGAACGTTCGCACCGTGAAAGTTTGCCAGTTGGGAAATGACATCTGCGATGCCGGCACAAATGCCGTGGGCCAGGGAGCGGTCCGAATGCCGCCAAATCTCGCGTCTCGCGCGACACCGACGACCTCAAACGCGTTGGAATTAACCGTGAAATGCCGTCCAATAGGATTCTCCTTGCCGAAGTAAATCTTCGCCATTGCTTGGTTGATAACGGCGACCTTCTGCGCTGACGCATCATCGTGAGCAGTCAAAACACGTCCAAGTATCAATGGCATCTCGGTGGTCGCGAAAAAACTGGGGCCAACCGGATTCATCGAAATATTTGCGTCCATCTCACGTGGAAACGTACGCCCCGGCACCTGCACGCGGCCGACGCGGTTGCCCGTCAAACCAGTGAGCAGGGGCGTGTCGGAAAATGTCGCGGAGCGTATGCCTGGAATGGATTCGAGACGTTGACGCACCCGTTCGAATAGTTCACCTGCCTTTCCCCGCTCATACCCAGCCGGAGTTGCATCGAGTGCGAAGAGTAGCAGATCGGAGCGGTTGAATCCAACATCCGCCGCACGCAAGTTGAGCAACGTTCTGATGAAGAGTCCGGCACCGATGAGCAACACGATCGAAATTGCCATCTGGACGACGAGTAACGTTTGGCTCAACCGCGAGCGCGCACCACGACCAAGCTGACGGACACCGCCTTGAAATTCGGAGGTGAGATTTAGTCGGGTGGCTCGCACCGCCGGAACGATTCCAAATCCAACTGCAGTGAGCAGAGCCAGAAGTGTCGTAAAGCCGAGGACACGCCAATCAATTGACCCAGATAATTCTTCACCTACCGAAAAGAGCTGCCCCGCCCACGTCGCAAACAAAAGTCCGAATGCGGCCCCGAGCAGCGCGATGAGCAGACTCTCCGTGAGCAACTGACGTATGAGCCGGGTTCGGCCAGCGCCGAGCGCCAGCCGAATCGCAATCTCCCGCTGGCGGAAAGCTCCGCGAGCGAGGAGGAGATTCGCGACGTTCACGCACGCCGCCAATAATACGAGGCCGACAAGCCCCATGAGCACCGTCAGCGGCTTGGCGTTAGCTTGCCGATCTTCGAGCAGGCCCCGGTTCCCCGGAACCGCGCGAAGAACAGGGAAATCATTTTCCAACACCATGCGTTCTTGCGCGCTGAACTGAAACGCGCCTCCGAGCGCAGCGGCCGCTTGCTCGCGAGTCACCTTAGGTTGCAAGCGGCCCATAATTCGCAGCCACCAAAATTCGGAGGATTGATAGAACTCGGGTCTATTGCCGAGGCCGTGAGGATCCAACCGGGAGACCAACACGAGCGGAAATGAGAGCTGCGGAGCACCCGTGGCGGCGGCCAACGGATCAAAAAAATCCGGCGGCGTGATACCGATCAGCGTAACTCGAATCTTATTTACCGTGATGGTTCTTCCCACTGCTGCTGGATCACCGCCGAAACGTTCTTGCCAATAACGATACGACATCACCGCCACAGGGGTAGCTTCAGGCCGATCATCCTCCGGTTCGATTATTCGACCCCGAAATACAGAGACTCCGAGGCCTTGATAGTAACTTCCGGAGACGACTTGTCCCCAGCCACCTTCGATGTGGCCATCGATGTCCAAGTTGAGCGCCGGTGCTGGTGCGAAGGCAAACGCGTCGGCAAGGATCGCCCTCTTTGCGCGGATTTGCTCGAAGGTAGGCAGCGAAAAAATGGTGCCGACAATTCGTCCAGTGCTCGGCTCCTGTCTAAAAATATCGTCCCCACCTCTCATTGACGGTGTTGTTCCTTTTGGTCCGCTCAGCCAGCGGAAGCGGACAAGTTCGCTCGGTTTTTTTACTGCGAGTGAACGTAGCAACGTTTTGTCGAGCGCGCTAAAAATCGCCGTGTTGGCGCCGATCCCAAGTGTCAGCGAAAGCACTGCGACAAGAGTGAATCCAGGCGATTTCCAAAGTTGGCGCAGAGCAAACCGAACATCTTGAATTAAATCGCTCAGCCACCTTACGCCGCGCTGGTCGCGCGCGATTTCCTTAATCTGCTCGACGCCACCG
>DAITQE010000668.1:0-2685 GCA_036833235.1 Opitutus sp. | reverse complement strand
GACGCATATGCATGCCTTTGCCGAGGTAGGGGCGGCTGTCCCCAGCCGGCCTGGGTAGAGCTCCACGGCTTTCCGGTTTGCATCTGCAACTCACGGACTCCGTAGGCTGCGAGCTCAAACCGCGCCAGCAAGCTGGCAGCCTACACTTACGAACTCTCCTCTTACCCCGCCATGTTTCCCCCTTTCCAAACCATCCTGATGCCAACGTCATTTCGCTGCGCTCTCCTGCTCCTGCTCTTTTCGTGCTCCGTCAACGCGTCGTTCGCCGATACGAGCCCGCTCGCGCGTCGGCCCAGCGATTGGCAGAACCAGCGAACACTCGTCGACGGCTGGCAATACGTGCGAAAAGATCTCGGTGGCGTTTGGGAAACGTTGCGCAGCGATGACCGCGCCGTCGACCTGCCCGTGTGGACAGCGGTGTCGCTCCCGCACTGCTTCAACGCCAGCGACGCCGTCGATCCGGACGGCGCGTATTATCAGGGACCTGGTTGGTATCGCACAGAACTCGATATCAAAAATCCATACGAGGGCGGACGGACACTGTTGCACTTTTTGGGCGCGGGACAAAAGACCGAGGTCTGGATCGGCACGCAACGCGTCGGTCAACACGTCGGCGGTTACGACGAGTTCACCATTGATATCACGGATGCGGTAGCTGCTTACCGCGTGTCGGCGCTAGCCCGATTGCCCGCCGCCGAATATCGGGTCGCCCCGGGGAAAATTCCCGTCGCCGTGCGCTGTGACAACTCGCGCGACCTCGAGATGATTCCCTCGGACCTGAGCGACTTCAATCTCTACGGCGGTCTGTATCGGCCGGTGCATCTGGTCTATCTGCCGGCGGATGGTTTGATGCGCGTGCACACCACGCCGACGCGTCAACCCGACGGCACCTGGCAGATCGAGGTCAGCGCCCGATTTGCGACCATCCGCCAAAACGCCGCGGAACAAACCGCCATGATCCGCGTCGTCGGACCGCACGGCGAAGACGTTGCCTCGGTCGAAACGAAAATCACGCCCTCGTCAGAGATGCAGCGCGTGGCGGTGGTGAAAATAGCTCAACCTCAACTTTGGTCGCCAGCCACACCTGCGCTCTACGGCGTCGAAGTGACCGCGACCGGACCCGGCGGAACCAGCCAGGCTTGGGAACGCTGCGGACTGAGGTCGTTTGAATTCGTGGATCACGGCCCGTTTAAACTCAATGGCGTGCGGCTGGTGTTGCACGGCACGCACCGTCACGAGGATCACGCCGGGGTGGCGGCGGCGATGTCGGAAGCCACGATGGAGCAGGAGATGCGGCTCATGAAAACGATGGGCGTGAACTTTATCCGACTCGCGCATTATCAACAGTCGCGCCGGATTCTCGAGCTGTGTGACGAGTTGGGAATCATCGTCTGGGAAGAAATCCCCTGGTGCCGCGGCGGTCTCGGCGGTGAACGTTATCGCGAGCAGGCGCGCGCGATGTTGCGCGCAATGATCGATCAGCATCGCAACCACCCGTCCGTCATACTCTGGGGACTCGGCAACGAAAACGACTGGCCGGGTGACTTCGTTACCTTTGATAAGGAAAAGATCCGCACCTTCATGCGCGAACTCAACACCCTCGCGCACACCCTCGATCCGACGCGTGTCACGGCAATTCGGCGGTGTGATTTCTGTCGCGATCTGGTCGATGTCTATTCGCCGTCGATCTGGGCCGGTTGGTATCGCGGCCGGTACACCGAATACGCCGACGTGTTGCGCAAAGAATCGCAGCGCGTGAAACACATGCTCCATATCGAATGGGGCGGTGACAGTCACGCGGGCCGTCACGCCGAGGATCCGTACGCCCCGTTGCGCAACGTCGCGGCGGCCGGCGCGGCGGATGAGCGCGGACTGGATTTCATGGGCGTGGGTGGCAGCGCGCGCGTTTCGCGCGATGGCGACTGGTCGGAAACGTACCTTTGCGATCTCGTCGACTGGCATCTGAAAGAGCAGGAGAAAATGGACTGGCTCACCGGCAGTGCGATGTGGCCGTTCAAGGATTTCTCGACTCCCCTCCGGCCCGATAATCCGATCCCGTTTGTAAATCAAAAGGGCGCCGTCGAGCGCGACCTCACGCCGAAAGAATCGTTCTACGTTTACCAATCGTACTGGAGCGAAACGCCGATGGTGCGGATTTATGGCCACACCTGGCCCGTGCGTTGGGGCGCACCGGGAGAAAAGCGCACGGTGAAAATCTATTCGAACTGCCCGGAGGTTGAGTTGTGGCTAAATGGAATTTCACAAGGCGTCCGGCATCGCGACAGCCAGGACTTCCCTGCGGCCGGTTTGCGTTGGCAACTCGCGTTTGAGCCTGGAATGAACTCGTTGCGCGCCGTCGGAAAAGGTCACGATCGTATCGTAACGGATGAGACACTCTTCCGCTACGAAACCCGCCCGTGGGGAAAACCGCATCACCTGCGGCTTCAGGAGCTGCCCGCTCCCAACGGCAATGTGCGGGTTCGCGCGGAGCTGCTCGACCAAGCCGGCGTCGTCTGCCTGGACGCGCGCGACGTCGCAAGCTTCGGTCACGCCGGTGATGGGCGCTTGCTCGATAATCTCGGTACAGTTGGAGGTTCGCGTCGTGTGCAACTCGCAAACGGGCACACGCAAATCGACGTTGCCCTGCCCGAAGGCGGCGAGTCTGTGGCCAGCGTCAGCGTGAGC
>DAITQE010000667.1:623-2693 GCA_036833235.1 Opitutus sp. | reverse complement strand
CGCCCGAGCCGACACGCGAGACGCGTGTGCTCCCCGGACCCCCGGCCTCGATTTCCGCAATGCTCCGGGGCTTGCCCCGGAGCTCTTTACCATCCGGAACGCTTTCGTCCGATCAGCGCTCGATTTTTTCTCCTTCGAATTCGACCACGTACACCGTGCCCATCGAATCGTTCACCCAACGCGACGGGTTGAAGTAACGCTGTCCGTTTTCGGTCGTTTTTACTTCGAGTGGCGTGTGCTGCGGATCGTCGATTTGATAGACTGCCTTGATCGTATTCTTAAAACTCGGCAGCGCGAAGTAGCCGAGCTCTCCGTCCCGCTCCACATGGAAAAGCGTGAAATAGAGTTTGCCGGGTTTCATCGTGCAGCGCCAGTCGGGGAAACCGAGGAAGACAGGCTTGCCGCTGCGGTCTTTCAGCTTGGTGGCGTAGTCGCCGAATTCCTCGCCGAAGGGCGAGTGGCTGGCACCGTAGATCGCTTCGCCATTGACCTTCAGCCAGCGGCCGACCTCGCGAAGATTATCCACGCACGGCTGGGGAATCGTGCCGTCGGACATTGGCCCAATATTGAGCAGGTAGTTGCCACCCTTCGAAACAATATCGACCAGCTTGAAGACGAGTTCGCCGGGTGATTTCCAATTGTGGTCGTCGCTTCGGTAACCCCACGTGTGGTTGAGCGTCGCGGGCACTTCCCAGGCCGCATCGGAGGCTTTCGGAGGAATGACGTTGTCGCCGGTGCTTTGGTAGTCGCCGACTTTTCCGAGACGGCCGTCGATCAAGGTGGCAGGCTGGAGCGTGCGGACGATGTCCGTGAGCCGCTTCGCGCGATCGCCTTTGCCCATCAACTGCGGCGTATCGAACCAAATGAGACACATCGGGCCGTAGTTCGTGAGGAGTTCACGCAACTGCGGTTCGACTTTTTGTCGCAGGTACAGATCAAAGGAGCCGTCCTTGTCCTTGACCGCATTCGAGGGGAAATCCCAATTGTTGCCGGCGCCGCCGCGCTCGTGCCAGTCCTGCGATTGCGAGTAGTACACGCCGAAACGCAGACCATGCCGGGCGCAGGCGGCGGAGAGTTCCTTGATGATGTCGCGCTTGAACGGCGTGGCATCGACGACGTTGTAAGGGCTGGCGGCGGATCTAAAAAGAGCGAAGCCATCGTGGTGCTTGGAGGTGATGACCACGTATTTCATGCCGGCATCAACGGCGAGTTGCGCGAAGGCGTCCGCGTCGAACTTCACCGGATTGAACTGTGTGGCGAGCTGGGCATACTCCGTCGCGGGAATTTTCATCCGATTCATGATCCACTCGCCGATGCCGGGAGAGCGCTGGCCCTTCCAGTAGCCAGCGGGAATGGAGTAGAGTCCCCAATGGATGAACAGGCCGAACTTATCGTGGCGGAACCATTCGAGGCGCTGCTCTCTGGCGGCGGGGCTTTCCGGATCGGCCGGTGGAGATGATTCGGCGGCGCGTAACGACACGGCGGCAGAGAACACGACAGCGGAAAACGTTGCGAGGTGGAACAGATGTTTTGGGTTCATGAGAAAGAAGAAAGGGTCGCGGCGCGAAGCGGGGCATTTCCGAATATAGTCGCGCTCGGTGGGCCCGGTCCCGAGGTCATCAACCTCGGCTACACCGACTCGGGAGATCGGATGTCGGAGTCCAAGATCGGACACAAGAGCACGGAAAAAAGCGGGAGGGCGCATCAACCGGGGCTTGGACAAAAGGCTTCCACGCTGCTCGTTAATCAAATGGTTGGATATCTACATCGTTAAACTGAAAACGAACACGGCGCGGCATTGCGCTGTCGTTCGCTTGGCCGAATCCATGCAGTGAGAAACCGCGAATGGACGCGAACAAACGCGAATATCGGAGTGAAATGAGCGAGATCGGTAAACATGATTGCCGGTCACTCTTCAGTGAGTCATTCGAGCCCTGATCCATGACTTGGTTTTCATTCGCGTTCGTTCGCGTCCATTCGCGGTTCAACTGAATTATTCTGGCTAAGCACGCAGCAACGTTCGTCGACCGGTGCGGGCGGCTTCATAGATCGCCTCGATGATTTTCATAT
>DAITQE010000667.1:0-613 GCA_036833235.1 Opitutus sp. | reverse complement strand
TTCCTTGAAGGCGATCCAGCCCTTGGGACCTTCAGCGCGAAAGCGGTCGGCGCTGTGCGTGTAGCTCGTGAACGCCTCGCACACATCCCCATTGGCGAACTCCATCGTCCAATTCATGCCCTCCTCCACATCATGAAATTGCTGCGGTTTGGTCTTTTCCGTTTCCTTGGCGGTGATCGCGATGGGCAGAATCAGCCGGCCAGGCAGCGCATTGCCGTCAGCATCAGCCGACGGTCCACCCGCGGCCATGCACGCGGCCTGGATGATGTAAATTCCAAGGTCCATGATCGGACCGCCACCCGCGAGTTTGCGTTCGCCGCGCCAACGACCCTCGGGAAGAAAGAACCCGCGATCGCCTTTCATTTTGAAGGGCGAGCCGAAGTCCCGCTCACCGCCATGCTTCATCAATTGTTGATGATATGGATCGAAATGCAACCGATAGCCGATCGAGTGTTTCACCTTTGCCGCCCGGCACGCTGTCAGCACTGATTCTGCTTCCGCGACGGACACCGTAAACGGTTTTTCGCAGATCAGGTGTTTGCCCGCGCGGGCGACCGCGATGCATTTTTCCGCGTGGATCGCGTTCGGCGTTACAACGTAAACGATGTCGATC
>DAITQE010000666.1:0-2698 GCA_036833235.1 Opitutus sp. | reverse complement strand
CAACACGGGCTTCGATCGCACGGTCTATTTGCTCGAGCTGCCTGACACCAAAGAGGGCACGCTGGCAGAAGGTCTGCGGGTGTTTGCCGATGATGTCGGCGGGCTCTTGCTTGAACCCAAGCAGATCGAAAAGGAGCGAGGGATCATCCTGAGCGAAAAACGCGCGCGCGACTCGGTCGGCTTTCGAACCTTCGTCGCCCAGTTCAACTTTCTCCTCAAGGGCACACTGCTGCCCGAACGCATTCCGATTGGAGAAACCGAGGTCATCACGAAGGCCGATCGCGCGCGTTTCGCTGATTTCTACAACGCTTGGTATCGCCCCGATCTCGCCTCGGTCATCGTGGTCGGCGACATCGATCCTGCGGCGATTGAAAAGCAAATCGTCACGGCGTTTTCCGGAGTGACCGCGCGGGCCGAAGCTCGCCCCGCGCCTGATCGCGGCCGCGTCGCCCAGCCGCCTGGCGTGCACGTTCTTTACCATTTTGAATCTGAAGCGCCGGGCACCACCGTCTCGATCTCGAGCATCACGCCTTATGCCCACGAACCGGATACGGCGGCCAATCGGATAAAATATCTGCCGCGCACCCTCGCCACCGAGATCATCAATCGTCGCCTGTCGATTCTCGCGAAAAAGGAGAAAGCGCCATTTATCGGTGGCACCGCTGGTGTTCAGGAAGGCTTCGACGTTTTTCGCGAACCATCGATCGATCTGTCGTGCAAAGCCGAGCAATGGTCAGCCGCGCTCGCGGTCGCCGATCAGGAACTGCGCCGCGCGCTCGAACACGGATTTCAACCGGCGGAGTTGCAGGAAATCGTGGCCAATTTCACCAACGACCTCGAACAAGCCGTGAAGACCGCTTCCACGCGGCATTCGAGCGAAGTCGCCGACCAGATTGCCGAATCATTGAATGACCGGGAAGTCTTCACGTCGCCGGCGGATGATCTTGCCCTTTTCAAACCTGTTTTGGAAAAAATCACCGTCGCCGACTGTGAGGCCGCACTGCGCGCCGCGTGGGCTTCCGACCATCGAGATATCGTCATCGCGGGTAACGCGAAAATCCCCGATGATGCCTCGAAAGCCATCACCGCGGCGTACGAACAATCGCGGGCCGTGGCCGTCGCCGCGCCCGCTGCGAGCAACAACCTTGTCTGGGGCTATACGAATTTCGGCGCACCAAGCCGGATCGCAAAGCGCGAGCACATCGACGACCTGGATCTGGATCTGATCACGTTCGAGAATGGCGTGCGGCTCAATCTCAAGAAAACGCCGTTTGAAGCAGGCGTGATCCGGATCAATGCGCGGGTGGGCAATGGCACGATGACGGAGCCGGCGGACAAACGCGGACTCGCGGCGCTGACCTCCGCAACGTTCGATTCCGGTGGTCTTGGCCGCTACAGCCAGGACGATCTGCGGCGGATTCTCGCCGGCAAAAATGTCGGCGTAAAATTTGGCGGGGCGACGGACGCGTTCGTGCTCCGCAGCAGCACGACGCCGGGCGATTTGCTCCAGGATCTGCAATTATTGACGGCCAAGCTCGTTGACCCGGGATTCCGGCCGGAGTCGCTTCGGCAGGTCCGAAAAGGCATCGAGCAACTGTACTTGAGTTTCGAGCACACCGCGAACGGGCCGCTGTCGACGGAAGTCGCCAACCTGCTGGCCAGCGGCGATCCCCGTTTCGGACTTCCGCCGAAGGAAATGCTCCTCTCGCGCACGCTCGAAGAAGAGCGCGCCTGGGTCGCCCCGCAGCTCGCGCAAGGCCCGCTCGAATTGGCGATCGTCGGCGACATCGACGTCAACGCCACCATCAACGCGGTTGCGCAAACCGTCGGCGCGTTGCCCAGCCGTCGCCCTAAACCTCCGCTCGATGAGCTGCGTCAGGTGAAGTTTCCGCAAACACCTTTTGTGAAGAGCTATTCGATTTCTTCCGAGATTCCGAAAGGTCTCGTTGTGGTGTACTGGCCGACCACCGATGAGTCCGACGTGCACCGGACGCGTCGCTTGAACGTCCTCGCCAGCATTCTCAACGACCGCCTGCGCGTAAAAGTGCGTGAAGAAATCGGCGGCACGTATTCGCCAAACGCGGGCAGTTTCACGAGTGATGCTTTTCCTGGATACGGCTACCTGAGCGCGTCCGTCGACGTCGAGCCTGGCGTGGCCGACAAGATCGCGGGGATCGTAATCGAGCTTGCTGACGATCTCGCGGAGCACGGAGTCACGAAGGACGAAATGGATCGCGCCAAGCAGCCATTGCTTACGGCGGTGCGGGAATCGATGCGGGACAATGGATATTGGATCGGGAGTGTTCTCGCCCGCGCGCAGCAAAAACCCGAGGTACTCGACTGGGCCCGCTCCCGCATGGCAGATCTCGAGGCCATGACCGCGGAAGAAGTCGGCACTCTGGCGAAAATATATCTACCGCGCTCCCGCGCTTCGCACGTCCTTATTCTGCCCGCGGCTGAACCGAAGCCAGCAGCACCGGCCACCGCAGCGACTCCCACGAAATAGCACGACGATTGAGACACCGTGAACGCGGAACGCCCAGCTGCTGTAGCGACCGCTCCGTTGTCACGACAACGCTGTTCTTCTCGGTAATTGGAACATCAACGCAACGACGGCGCGAATCGACGCCGCCGCGCTGACTAATTCCAACTTGCGTTCAAGTTGAGACTATCTCGGGCGATCCTTGCGCTCCCGCGC
>DAITQE010000665.1:1755-2702 GCA_036833235.1 Opitutus sp. | reverse complement strand
GGACGCAAAAAGCGCCGCGCCTGCGACCGATATGAACCAGCACCGAGCCGCCGAAGACATGGCGGCGTCCGATCAGGAGACAGGAGACGAGGATTCTGGCTGGGCCTCATCGGCGTCGCCGTCATCGCCCTCCGCTTCCAAGTCCGGACCATCGTCGATCGGCAGCTCGTCGCTCGGCTTGAACTTGCGCTTCCGCTTGTTCACCGGTAGTGGCGTGAGCATTACGTGAATGTTGCGACCGATGAGCTTCGCATCAGCATCGGGATGCCCCATGCCTTCGAGTTCGACGATTGCTTTCTTCATCACGTTAAAGCCGATGTCCGTGTGCGCCATTTCGCGACCGCGGAACTTCAGCCGGAGCTTCACCTTGTTGCCGTGATCGAGGAAATCTTCGGCGTGACGCAGCTTCGTATAGAAATCGCCCTCGGCAATGCGTGCGCTGAACTCGATCTCCTTGATCTTGCTCGCGGTCGATTTCGAGTGCGTGTGCTTCTTCTGCTCCTCGTACACGTACTTGCCAAAATCCATGATCCGGCAAACCGGTGGTGTGGCATTCGGCGCGACTTCGACGAGGTCGAGGCCAACTTCAAGCGCGAGATTGACGGCTTTCGGAGTATCGAGGACGCCGAGCTGCTTGCCCTCGGGAGAGATCACGCGCACTTGTGGAACCTTGATGCGGTGATTGCGGCGGATGGCCGCGAATGGGTCGACATTGCGACGCTGATAAGAGCCAGGGCGGGAGCCGCCCCCGGCGGAAGGAAACGAATTGGCCATCAATTAGGTTGGGTGATCTGGTGACAGGGTCGGGCGCGTTTTCGCTGGGATACGCGGCGATGACAACATCTATTTCGTCCGGTCGTGCCTGATCCGGAGATCAGGCAAACGTCAGACACTAAAGCTTTCGCCGCACGAACAACTCGCTTTGGCGTTTGGATTTGAGAACTTGA
>DAITQE010000665.1:0-1745 GCA_036833235.1 Opitutus sp. | reverse complement strand
ACTTGAACCCGCCGGCGACCATCGCTGAAGAGTAGTCGAGATGCGTACCCTTGAGATACAGGGCGCTCTTACTATCGACCACGACAACCGCTCCGCCGGTTCGCACCACAATGTCGCCACGCTTCGGCTCAGGGATAAACTTCATCTTGTAGCTCAGGCCGTTACAGCCGCCACCAGAAATCGCGATGCGCAAGAGAGAGCCTTGGCTTTCCCGCGCGACCAAAGCATTCACCTTGGCGCCAGCAGCTGGTGTTAAAGAGACCAGGTTCTCGTTACCTTCGCGGACCCCTTCGGGCCAGCCAATAGAAGCACCGTTGGCGGTGGGCGATGGTGTTGGGTGAGTGATTTCAACGGTCTCTGACATCAATGACCACCGACTATCGCGCAGCCCGCCAGTTTATCAAGCGCCGTGCAACGGTCATTGCGTTTGCAAAGCTCGTCGACCGCGCACTTCCGCGACCCGCGATGCCAAAAGCGGTTCCATGATCCGGACTTGTCCGCACAAAGGGTAACCCAAGCGTGACGTTCACCGATTCGTCAAAATCGATGACCTTCAGCGGCGCCAACCCTTGATCATGATAAAGCGCGAGCACGACATCGAATTTGCCCCGCAATGCGCGCGCAAATAATGTGTCCCCAGGTTCGCAGAGCGAAAGTCCTGGAAACTCCGCCCGAAGATGTTCGAGCGCTGGATTCAGCAAATCGCGTTCCTCATAGCCAATGAGACCGCCTTCGCCGGCGTGTGGATTCAAGCCGCACACACCAATGCGGGGCATGTACCCAGGAGCAGGCGCGAGCGAATGCTCGTTCCATTCGCTCACGCTCGCCGCGATCGGAAGCGCCGACGCAAGTTCGGCAGCTGCCGCCGCAGTACGTCGCAATAAATGCGGCCCCAATCGACGCGCGACTTCGTGGAGCGGGACGTGCCATGTCGCCAGCACCACGCGCAATCGCCCGCCGCAAAACGCCATCACTGGCTCCCCACCCCAACGCGCCGCAAAGAATTCGGTCTGGCCGGGAAACGCGTATCCAATCCGGGCCAGCCGCTCTTTGCTGATCGGCCCCGTGACCACTCCGCAAAATTCACCGGTCGCGCAACCGCTAGCCGCTCGCTCCATCGCACCCCACGCCACCAGCGCCCCATCTCCGTCCGGCTTGCCTGGAGTCGCAACAAAGTCCTCCAGTCCGACTCCGATTCTCTCGACCGTTCCCGAGAGTGATTCGAGCCAGCGGGCGGGACCGATCACTGCAACGTTAGGCACTTCGTCGGGATGTGCGGCGAGCCACGCAGCAATTATCTCGGGACCGATGCCAGCCGGATCGCCGCACGTAATCGCGAGCTTTTTCATAAGCGATCGGTGGTCCTCGTGAGCGCAACTTTACCCACACGGAGCTTCTTTGGGCACGAACTCGATGCAAGTGGGAGCGCGGGCGTCCCGCCCGCATTCGTTGAATTCTGCGGGCGGGACGCCCGCGCTCCCACTCTGACAAAATCCCGCGTTTGAGCCAACCACGTCACCCTTCCGCCTCCTCCATGCCGGCCCGTCGCGCGCGCGCGAAGCTGCGTTTACCCTCCGCGAAAAACCCTAGGAAACGTCGAGCTTCCGCAGTGCCATAAGTTCCATCGGCGAGCGCCTCAGCCGCGATTACACGAATGTTTCCCGGCGTGAAATATACCGCGTGAAATGCCTGCTTGAGTTCAGCGATGGCCGGCCGGCTGATTCCGCGTCTCCGCAATCCAATCG
>DAITQE010000664.1:0-2717 GCA_036833235.1 Opitutus sp. | reverse complement strand
GAGTTATCCTCGTCCTTGGCTTCCTGCTGACGGCAGCCCTGTTTCCCTTTGCCCACGCCGCCGATCAGTCACTGCCGATCACCAAACAAAACAGATCGTCCGCCCGACCGACGCCGCCCACGCGACGACCCAACGGACCGGGCGCTCCCGCTTTCATCGTCGTCGGCGCCAAACCGGACGCCCCCGCGTTCCACGCTGCCGCCGGCGCGAATCCGCCGGTAGATGCCGACGGAGATTTTCTAATCGGGCCAGACTACGTGCCCGCGCCGGAGCTGAACCTGATCGCCGGCGTGCCGCAGGGAAAAGTCCGACAGTTCAGCCTGGATTCGGCAGAGAGTAAATTTTACCGCGGCATCGGCCGTGATGTTTTCGGCACAGTCGATCCGAGCAACCCTCGAACCTTGATCGTGCAAACTCATCCCGCTCCGTACCAGCGCACGATCACCGTTTATATCCCGAAGCAATATGTGCCCGGCACCGCGGCTCCTTTCATTATCACGCACGACGGCCCGCCGATGGGCAAGCCGGACCTGAGTCTCCCGCATGTGCTCGATAACTTGATCGCGCAACACCGCGTGCCCGTTCTCATCGCGATCATGATCGCTCATGGCGGCGGCGATGCTCAAGGAAGCGAACGCGGTCTCGAATACGACACCATGTCGGGAAAATTCGCCGAGTTTATCCGGGCCGAGGTTCTGCCGCGCGTGGAAAAGAATTGCGGCGTGATGCTCACCCGCGATCCGGAAGGTCGCGCCACGATGGGCGGCAGCTCCGGCGGCTCGGCGGCACTGATCATGGCGTGGTATCATCCGGAATGGTACCACCGGGTGATCACCTACTCCGGCACGTTCGTGAACCAACAATGGCCGTTCAATCCCGAGACGCCCGGCGGCGCGTGGGATTTTCACGAGACGCTGATTCCGCAAAGCGCCCCAAAGCCAATTCGTCTATGGATGGAGGTCGGCGACCGCGATTTATTCAATCCGAACGTCATGCGCGACGGCATGCACGACTGGGTCGACGCCAACCACCGCATGGCTGCTGTGCTCGAGGCGAAAGGCTACCACTACCAATACGTCTTCGCGGTCAATGCAGGTCACGTCGATCACAACGTCCGCGCGCAGACATTGCCCGAGGCGCTCGAGTGGGTGTGGCGTGGTTACCCGATCGCGAGCCACGCGCCAGCAGGTTCAATGTAGGTAGCGTGCTCGCCGCGCTACTCCGTCATCGCCGACCCGTCGCACGGCGAGCGCGCAATCTACAGTTCAATCCGGAATCGCTGCGTTTCACCCACTCGGTCACCCTCTCATTACCGGCAAGTGAGACGGCCTCTTGCTTCACATGCTCCTACGCGGCCATCGTTCGCCGATGATAAAACCCCTGCTCGCTTTGGCTGCGTGCACCCTCGCCTTGTCCGCTTCCGCTCGAACGTGGATGGCCGACAACGGCAACGGCACGTTCACCAATCCACTGTTCTACGACGAATTTTCCGACCCGGATCTGATCCGCGTCGGCGATGATTTTTATCTCACCGGCACGACCATGCATGCGCAGCCGGGGTTGCCGGTGCTGCACTCCAAGGATCTGGTGAACTGGAATCTGCTCGGCTACGTCTTCAACCGGCTCGACCTCGGACCAGAGTTCCGGCTGGAAAACGGGCGCGAAGTTTACGGCCAGGGAATTTGGGCTCCGAGCTTTCGGTATCACAACGGAACCTACTACATCTTCTCCAATGTAAATGGTCACAGCACCCAGATGTTTCGCGCCACCAACCCCGCCGGACCGTGGACGCGGACGCCAATGAAGCGGGCCTTTCACGATCTATCGGTGCTGTTCGACGACGACGGGAAGGTGTACGTCATCTGGGGTTATCAGGACCTGTATTTCGCGCAGCTGAACAACGAACTGACGGACGTCGTCGCGGGCACGGAGAAAATTATTATCACGAAAGGCTCCGGCCTCGGCGAAGGCTCTCATTGGTACAAGATCGCTGGCAAATATTATATCCTGAGCGCGTGGTTCGCCGGCCGCATGCGGATGCCCGCCGCGCGCGCCGCCAAGCCAGACGGTCCCTACGAAATCAACCAGGCGATCAGCACGGATGAGGATTTCGGTCTCGCCGAAGGTTACCGGCTTCGCAACCAGACGTCGCCGTTCGAAGTGATTCCGCCGAACACGTTCGACGGCGGTCGCATGTCGCTGCACCAAGGCGGCATCGTCAGCACGACCAAAGGCGAGTGGTGGGGATTTTCGATGATGGACTATAACTCTGTTGGCCGGCTCACGTGTCTTTCGCCGATCACCTGGAAAGACGGTTGGCCGTACTTCGGCCTGCCGGGGAATCTCCAACGCACGCCGCGCACGTGGGTGAAGCCGAACACCGGCCACACATCGCCACCCTCAGCGCCGTATCAACGGAACGATGACTTCGCCGGACCGACCCTGGCGAACGTCTGGCAATGGAACCACGCGCCCGTTGATGGCAAGTGGTCGCTATCGGAACGCGTCGGATTTCTTCGGCTGCATTCACTGCCCGCGACCGATTTTTGGTGGGCGCGCAATACACTCACACAACGCGCCATCGGACCGGTGTCGATTCCCACCGTGGAGCTCGACGCTGCCGGTTTGCGGTCCGGTGATGTGGCGGGATTGGCACTCTTGACTCTACCGTATGCCTGGCTTGGCGTCCGCCGCGAGGCCGAGGGCCTGAAGCTGGT
>DAITQE010000663.1:1795-2718 GCA_036833235.1 Opitutus sp. | reverse complement strand
GTATTTAAGCGCGTTGAGTACAAGGTTCTGCACGATGCGCCGGATTTTTCCGACGTCGCCTTCGACCATTAGCCTGGTTGGACCTTCGATGTGGAGAAAAAGTCCGCGCGCTTGCGCAATGGCATGAGTGACCTGGCAGAACTCTGCAATCATCGCGGCGTCGTCGAATTCGGCAAGCTCGCGGCGTTCTTGACCGGCTTCGAGGCGCGCAAGATCCATCAGGTCACCCATCATCGAGTTCACGGCATCCGCGCCATCGAGCAGCAGTTTGATGAACAGTATTCGTTCATGCTCGGATATGCCAGAGTCGCGCAAGACCTCTGCCGCGCTGCTGACGGATTGCACGTTTCCACGCAGATCGTGAACCGCCTGATGAATCAGTTCCGAGCGACGGCGTTCGAGCGCTTTCATTTCGTCAATCGCGCGTTGAAGATCGCGCAGGTGACCGGCGGCTTCGTCCTGCTGCAAGCGCGCGTATTGGCCGGTGCTCGCACTGACCGCTTCATTGATAAAGGTGATGAGCTGACGATTCGCCTCAGTGATCGTCGCGCGGTCGATTTCAGAATGGGCGGCCGCGTACGTTTCTATTTCGTTGAACAGGGCTTGTTGGAGATGGCCCCACTCATGCAACAACTCGCGGAGTCGGTAGCCCTGTTGCCAGCGTTGCAAGCCGTGCTTGATCTCCTGTTGCGAACGCTGCAGCTCAGCGGCGGCGGCGCGTTCTCCGCCAGGAGGCGATTGCAGCGTGCGGACGAAAGCGCTAGCTGTGTGTGAAGCAAGGGAATGGGATTTTGTGCTTGGACTCGCGATGCGAGATTGAACTGTGCGTTGCGCGTTTGCTGCGCAACGGATACGCGGCACGAACGTAGCGCGGCGAGCGCGCAACCTACACCAACGCGGAGTCTTGCGCAGTCTGTAACGCT
>DAITQE010000663.1:0-1785 GCA_036833235.1 Opitutus sp. | reverse complement strand
TTGCCGATCAGCGTAGCCCTTGGGATGCGACGAGTGCCATTTCCAGGCGGTGGCGACAATCGACTCGATGTCGGGAAATTTCACTTTCCAACCGAGTTCGCGCATTGCCTTCGCCGAGTCAGCGTAGAGCGCGGGCGGATCTCCGGGGCGGCGGGGGCTTTCGATGACTTTCACCGGCTTGCCGACAATTTTTTCAACCGCGCGAATCACGGCGCGATTGGAAGTCGGCGTGCCCGTGCCAAGATTGTAGAAATACTGCGCGCCCGGCGTGCCGAGTTTGTCGAACACCGCGATGTGGGCGCGGCTGAGGTCATCGACGTGCACATAGTCGCGCAGACACGTACCGTCGGGCGTGGGATAATCGGTGCCAAAGAGATCGAGGTGCGGTCGCTTGCCCGTGGCGACGTCGATCGCGACGGGGATGAGGTGCGTTTCCGGGTCGTGATCTTCGCCAATCGTGCCATCCTCAGCCGCACCCGCGGCGTTGAAATAGCGGAACGCGGAGAAGCTGAGGCCGTGCGCGGTCGCGAGCGCCTTGAGCAGGTTTTCGACGTCGAGTTTTGTTTGGCCGTAGGGATTGATCGGCGCCTGAGGAAGGTTCTCGTGAATCGGCAGCGTGGCGGGGACGCCGAACGTGGCGCAGGTGGACGAGAAGACGAATTTCTTCACGTTTGCAGCGAGCATCGCGTGGAGAAGGTGCAATGTGGCGTCGACGTTGTTGAAATAATATTTGAGCGGATCGCTCACGGATTCCCCGACGTAGCAGTACGCGGCGAAGTGCATCACGATGTCGATTTTCTCGTCGCGCAGCACGCGGCCGATCGCGGCCTCGTCGCCGAGATTAATTTCGTGAAAGGCAATCGAGGGCGCGACGGCACCGCGGTGTCCGTACACCAGATTGTCGACGACGACGGGGCGATGGCCAGCGGCGACGAGTTGGCGGACACAGTGACTGCCGATATAACCGGCTCCTCCGACGACGAGAACGTTCATGATAAGAGAATGAGAATCAGATGGATTGCTTCGATCTGTGGCGTCCGCAATGACAAATGAAAGCGTAGAGCGTTCGACGAAATCGTTGAGTGAGGACCGGAGTGAGAAGGGCAGGAAACGAAGAAAGTCGAAAGTAGAGCGCGGTCTTCGACCCGCTTCGCCGGATCTATGCCGTGAGGAACCGCGAAGGGACGCGAATATACGCGAATGTCGGAGTGAACAGAACTCAGTCGGCGCCGGACACCGCACCTCACCGTTCAGTTGATTGGTTGGTTAGGGGTTCGATGGTTGGTTTTTCATTCGCGTTCGTTTGCGTGCATTCGCGGTTAAAATGATGGTTCCGGCTTGGAGCAGGTCGGAAACCCGCTCGGAAAGATGTGCTGACTCGCAGCCAAAGGGCATTCGCGGCAGCGTGGGATTGCTTTCGACATCGACGGCCGGTTGGGTAGCGATTTCCCTTTTGTCTCATTCATGAACTTGCCGCGTGTAGTCATCACTGGAGTCGGTTTGACCGCTCCCAATGGAAATTCCCTTGCGGAGTTTCGTCGGAATCTCCTCGACGGTGTCGCGGGTATCGAACGAACCGAGATTCGTTACATGGGCTCGCAACTCGCGGGTATCTGCCATTTTGATGCGCTGCGTTATCAAAAAAAGAAGGAGATTCGCGTCGGCACGCGTGCTGGCAGCATCAGCATTTATTGTGCGCGCGAGGCGCTGGCAGATAGCGGATTGAATTGGGACGCGGTACGCAAAGATCGCGTCGGAATCTACATTGGCTGCACGGAACACGGC
>DAITQE010000662.1:0-2723 GCA_036833235.1 Opitutus sp. | reverse complement strand
TCCTTGCGGATGCGCTTGCGCACCTGCAACTCGGCGAGGCTAAACGTGATTGCCTGCTGAATCTGTTGCGCGAGGTAAAGATCGTGACCGGTGACGTGCGCGAACAAGGCGTTGACGAGATGCAGCCGGCGCAAGTCGTCGCGGTCGCGCGTCATTTCTGCTTTTTGCCGAGCGAGCTGATCTCCTGCATGAATTCGGAAACGTCGCGGAATTCTTTATAAACGCTGGCGAAACGGACGTAGGCGACTTGGTCCATGGTGCGCAACCGCTGCATCACGGCATCGCCGACCGCTCCCGACGGAATGTCGCTCTCGTACTGAGCCTCGAGCGCGTCGATCACGTCTTCGATCAGCATCGCAATCTGTTCGGCGTCGATGGGGCGTTTGTGACAGGCCGCGCGAACGGCGTGGACCAATTTCTCGCGGGAGAATTCCTCACGGCGTCCGTCACGTTTGATCACGGCCATGCCATCGCGCACCAGGCTCTCGGTCGTGCTATAACGATGTCCGCATTCGAGGCACTCGCGCCGACGGCGGATCGTGGATCCTTCTTTGCTGATCCGGGAATCAATAACCTTGTCCTCAATCGAGGTGCATTTGGGGCAGCGCATGGGGTGGGGAAGTAGCGAGTAGGGAGTAGCGGGTAGTGAGTAGAAACGCCAGCGGGAGATCAGTCAGTTGTAGGCCCGCGCATCGCTACTCGATGTTCGCTAGGTTAAACATACCGCCGGACCATCAATTCAGTTCCAAAAAATTTTGCAGGATCTTCATTCCGCCCTCGGTGGCGATCGACTCGGGATGGAATTGTACGCCCCAGATTGGCAGCGAACGGTGGCGCAGGCCCATGACCTCGCCCTCCGCGGTTTCAGCAGTGATTTCGAGTTCCGCGGGAAACGTACTGCGTTCGACCAGCAGCGAATGATAGCGCGTCGCAGCGAATCCCTGCGGCAGTCCGCGGAAAACGTCGGTGTCCTTGTGCAGGATGGGCGACGTTTTCCCGTGCATCAGGCGCGACGCCCGAATGACGTTGCCACCAAAATAATGGCCGATGGATTGATGGCCGAGGCACACGCCCAGCATCGGCCGGACACCGGCAAAGGCTTTGATGATGTCGAGTGTCACCCCCGCTTCGCGCGGCGAGCAAGGGCCCGGCGACAGGAGAACGCGATCCGGCTTGAGTGCGACTGCTTCGGCGGGCGTGATCTCGTCATTCCGGAAAACGCGCTGCTCCACGCCCAACTGGCCGAAATATTGGACGAGGTTAAAGGTGAACGAATCGTAGTTGTCTATTACGAGCAGCACTCGGCCTAATTACCCACGGCTCAGCAGGAGGGTCAAGCGCCGCGCCTCTCATTCTGGCATTGCGAGGAGCACAGTGACGAAGCAATCCCTCTCGATTCCAAGCGTCGCGATCGCTGGCTCACGTCCCGGCTGTTGTCCGAAAAAACTGATGAACGACCCTTTCCAACTCCTAAAAACGGATACCGCCACCGCCGCTCGACGCGGGCGACTGCAGACGCTTCACGGCGTGGTGGAAACGCCGATTTTCATGCCAGTCGGAACGCAGGGCACGGTCAAATCGCTCACGCCGGTTCACTTGGCGGAGATCGGCGCCCAGATCATTTTGGGCAACACGTACCATCTGAATCTACGACCGGGCAGTGAGCTCGTTCGCGAGTTGGGCGGATTGCACAAATTCATGGGTTGGAACGGCCCAATTCTCACTGATAGCGGCGGCTTCCAGGTTTTCTCCCTGGCGAAGCTGCGAGATATTCGGGACGACGGCGTGGCGTTCCAATCGCATCTCGACGGCGCGAGGTTGTTTCTCGGGCCGAAGGAAGTGATGGGTATTCAGCAGAACCTCGGCAGCGACATCGCCATGGTGATCGATGAATGTCCGCCATGGCCGTGCGAGCGTGACGAGTGCGCGCGGGCCGTCGCGCGAAGCTATCGATGGGCGCAACAGTGCAAGGCCATTGCGCAGGAGAGCGGATTTTTGGCGAGCGGGCGGCATGTGTTCGCGATCGCGCAAGGCTCAACGTTCGATGATTTGCGCCGGGAAGCGGCGGAGTCGCTGGCTGCGCTCGACTTTCCCGGTTACGCGATCGGAGGCGTGAGCGTCGGCGAACCAGAGCCGGAGATGTTGAAACAAGTGGGTGCAACGACGCCGTTTCTGCCCGCACACAAGCCGCGTTACACGATGGGGCTCGGGACACCGCCGCAGATTCTTAAAATGATCGCGCTCGGCGTGGACATGTTCGACTGCGTTTTACCGACGCGCGTGGCTCGCAACGGCCTCGTCTTCACGCCGGATGGCCCGATGAACCTGCGCAACGAAAAGTATCGGACGGATTCCCGCCCCATCGTCGAAGGGCTCGACAACTATACGTGTCGCACGTTCTCGCGCGCTTATTTGCGTCATGTGACGCTCGCCGGCGAGATCATCAGCTGCACGCTGCTGACGCTCCATAATTTGCATTTTTATCTCGATCTCGTGGCGCAGGCCCGCGTGCATATCGAGGCTGGCGACTACGAGGCGTGGCATCGGGCGTGGATCGAGCGTTACGAGACTGGCGCAGCGGCGCGGGTGGCTTGAGCGTTTGGGTTTTATCGTGACCGCGGCCGAGCGTTGAGCGGCAGCAGGAGATGGAGGGGCGGATCGTCCAGGATTGAACTGTAGGTTGCGCGCTCGCCGCGCAACAGGTCCGCGGCGCGGACATAGCG
>DAITQE010000661.1:1246-2724 GCA_036833235.1 Opitutus sp. | reverse complement strand
CTTCTACCTCGAGCCCGCCGGGATGAACGCCGGCTACGGCCCCCATGTCGGCACCGGATACGGCCGCATCGTCCACCGCTCGTTCGACTGGATGAACAGGGGCGAGCGCTCCTCGCCCACGTGGGCGCCACGCAGATCCTGCTGAGCCTTTCTCACACTGAAAACTACGCGATGGCAGTGGCCGCCATCGTGCGTCTCTAATCTCTGGCGCCTTTCGCATGGACGAACCCGAACGCGAACGCCCGATCTCGCCCTCCCGGCTGTCCAAGACGCCATCTTGGATCACGCTCGGTTTCGTGTTGGGCGCGCTGTTCGTGTACTCGCTTCCGCGAGAAGACAAATCCGCGCGGCCCAACCAACAGCCATCCACTCCGCCGCAGGTGCAGCGGCTTGAACGGCCAAAGATCAGCGACATCGAGGCCGTATTTGAAGAATGGGGTCGTTACGCGCAGTGGGCGGACGACATCACCCAGGTCGCACTCTGGGATACCGAGAAACATGATTATTCAATTTTCTACGAGGTCTTCCGCTACGGAGGGAATTATTACTTTCGGTCGATTTCGCGCATCCAGCGCTTTGTCTCGCCGGAAGAAATAAGGCTGCCGCCCAACTCACCGCTTCGCTTCGCGCGAATGTTGGTCGGCGATTTGCCGGCACCCAGGCCCGCCGAGGAAAAATATTTTCGACCGGAAATTGAGAGCGCACCGCCGAAGCGTCGGATTCCGCTGGAACAGCCGGCGCCCGGCACGGCGCCGATTCGTGAGCCCAAAGATCCGGTCAAACCGACGCCTTAGCCCATGAAGCTGTCCAGCCATCCGATTCTTTCGTGCGACGAAGCGAGGCAGCTCGAGAAATCGCTTTTCCGTGATGACGAGGCGCAGGAGTGGAGCGCCATGCAGCGCGCTGGGGCTGCCGTCGCCACGGCTGTGTTGCGAGATTTTCAGGAGATCGGGGGATTTCCCGCGAGCGGCCGAGTGCTGGTTTTGGTCGGCAAGGGACACAACGGCGGCGATGCGTTGATTGCGGCCAGCCGAATTCTCGAACGCTTCCCAGCGGCAACAGCGGATGTGGTGTTCGTTTTTGGCGAGCGGACTTTGCGACCGCTGGCCATGCGAGCCTGGCGAAATGGCTGCGGCTCTCAGCCGCAGCGATTCAGGAGTCTCATGTTGGAAGCCGCTGCCGCTTTGGTGCCGTCCTACGATCTCTGCCTCGACGGCATATTCGGTTTTCAGTTCCGCCCGCCCGCAGAGCCGCGTATCGCGCAACTTATCGAGACCGTAAACGCGCTCTCCATCCGGCTGCGCGCGGCTGTGGATTTGCCAAGCGCCGGACTTTTCCGCGCCGATTTCACATATGCGGCTGGTTCGGTGAAGACGCCGGTGTTTGAGGGCCGTGCCGCCGGGCGTATCCGATATCTTGATCTCGGCTTTTTCCCAGCGAACGCTGCGGGTGATTCCCGCGTACTGACGCCTTCGATC
>DAITQE010000661.1:0-1236 GCA_036833235.1 Opitutus sp. | reverse complement strand
CCGTCGATCCTGTCGCCGTTGGCCACGCTGCGGCCACCGCATTCCGACAAGCGGAGTTACGGTCATCTTTTTGTGATCGGCGGTTCGCGAAATTATCCGGGCGCGGTGCTGATGTCCGTTCTCGCCGCAGTGCGGACCGGTGTTAGCTTGGTGACCGCGTTTGCTCCGGAATCGCTGGTGGCCGCGTATGCTGCGCGTGTGCCGGAGGCGATTTGGGTCGGTTGGCCGGAAACGCCGGGCGGGGGACTGGCGCTCGAAGGTATGCCTCTTTTGCGGGAGCGACTCGAGCGCGCGAATGCGCTGATCATTGGTCCCGGGATATCGCGTGACGCCGAGACGGCGGCGCTGGTCAAAGACATTGTGAGAACGATTTCAGTGCCGATGCTGCTGGATGCTGATGCGCTGCAGACCGAGATTATCGAAGGCGCAAAGCCGCCGCTTGTCCTCACTCCGCATGCTGGCGAATTCGCGCGCATCGCCGGAAAGAGTGCGCTGAAAGAATACACCAAGCGGGGCAACCGGACGGTTTTGTTGAAAGGGCCCGTGACACGAATCGCAAGCAGCACTGTTTCAGAACGCGCGGCGGAAAGCCGGTCGGAAACCGGCCCTATTTATCACTCGTTCTTTGGCGGCCCCGTTTTAGCCCGTGGCGGAAGTGGGGATTTGCTCGCAGGGATGATTGGTGGATTACTGGCCCAGACCCCGAAAGAACCTGAACTCGCTGCAGCGCGCGGAGCCGTGTGGCACGGACTTGCGGCGGAGTGCCTGGCGCGGGCGCATGGACAGGTCGCGGTCAATACCACTCAGTTGTTGGAATTTCTTCCGGTCGTCTTGCGGGAATTGTCGGCAGATGTCGTATGATGCGCACGCTTCAACGGCTCGGGCGTTTGGTGCGCTCGACCGCTTGGTGCCTTTGTGGTCCGTCAGCTTGCTGGCGCGATTGAAAGCGCGAGCAAGCTGGTGGCTACAAAGGAGTCGATAGTGCGATCAAAACGAAAGAGCGTGGCGAGGCGAATGAGTCCTGCGATTTTTATCGCGGCGTAAAGCCGCTCCCACAGTTTCACGCTATGAGCAGCGAACTGACCGAGCGGCAGGCGTTTTTGATTTTGAACGCGCTCCCGAATATCGGACCGGTTACGCTCAATCGTCTTCTTCAGGATCTCGGCGGAGATCCACGTGCGGTCTTCACGACCGATCCGCGAAAGATTCAATCGGTGCAGGGCGTCGGCCCTGTCA
>DAITQE010000660.1:0-2728 GCA_036833235.1 Opitutus sp. | reverse complement strand
GCGACGTATTACGTAATTCGGATCGTGACGTCCGCGACGCCAAAGGCGAAGCCGGTCGCGATGTGAACGGAAAACCCTCACGGTTGAGTCCGCCTTAGCCGCTCTAGCCGCAAGCCGGCGAAGGAGGTAGGGCCCGATCTCCGGGGAGGCTTCCGGAGCAGCCGCAGCACGGTCAACGCGCGCTGCGCTTCACGTGTTTCGTCTCGGTTTCGAGTGCGGCCCGTGCTTCGGCGACGGTGTCGAAGGTACGGATTTTCACGCCGTCACGGTAATGAATAATCGATAGGATATTGAACCCAATATCCTTGGCAGGAATCGGAATCACCCGCACCACGGCGCCGACTTTTCTCTCGCGACAGAGATCCATCGTTTTGCTGAGTTGCTCGGCACATTCCAAATCCATCGATTCGAGTTTGGTGAGATCGGTGAAGATTGTGAACCCCGGCCGCAAGGTCGCAACCGACCGATTCACCTCCGCAAAGCCTGTTTTCATTTCGGCCGCAGTCACATGACCGATAAAATGGAATTCCATTAGGTCGTGTTCCAAGTCCGTGCGAACAAAGAATCCATGTTTGGTGCTCATGATTCGAGTCAACTGTAGTCGGACGAAGCTCCAGGCGCAAAGTCGATCTCGCGTGCGTGCAGACACCAACATGTTTGCTGTCAGGAACGAAGCACTTGGTTAGTAGTTCCGCCTTCAGGCGGTCCGCGAATCGACTTCCGCCTTATCGCGGAACTACAAGCACAGAGCCGCAGAACAGACCTTCCGGGCTTTGTGTCTCCGCGTCTTTGCGGTGAATTCTTTCGTTTGTTTCGGCTGACCCAGCGATCGTCGATTTGAACTCGCGCTGCGGGCTCAATGGCTCGAAAAGGACACGCAACGCAATGCCCGCTCAACCTCTCTCGTCCTCTGCCGTCGCATGAGCCGCGAAACCTGCTATCGCTGCTTTTGGCCCAAAGCGCTGTGCTGGTGTCCGTCGATCGAGCCGATGCCAACGCGAACGAAGTTTGTTTTCCTCATGCACCCGAAGGAATTCAAACAAGAGAAAGCCGGCACAGGTCGACTAACGCATCTCTGCCTGCCAAACAGCGAAATCCACATGGGAATCGCGTTCGACGACCATGAGTCCGTCCAGGCCATCATTCGAAATCCGGCCAACGCGCCCATGTTGATTTATCCCGGAGAGTCCGCGCGAAATCTCTCCCGCGGTGAACTGGCGCCCGACGAACTCGCTGGTCGGCAACTCGTGCTCTTACTGCTGGACGCCACGTGGGGTTGCGCGCGCAAGATGCTCAAGCTGAGCCCCAGTTTGCAACGGCTGCCGAGGATCATGTTTACAACCACAAGCCCGAGCCGGTTTGTCATTAAACAGCAGCCAGAAATCGGCTGTCTCTCCACACTCGAGGCCACTCACGAGGTGCTCCTCGCGCTCCAGCGAGGAGGTTTGGACCACTACCCTCGTCCGGACCAGCTGCTCGGCCTGTTTCAACGCATGCAGGATTTTCAAATCAACTGCGCACTCGACCCAAGCCGCGGCGGGTATCGACGCCAAGCCTACAGCGAACCTGGCACCCGCAGCGCGCCACAAGGGAAGAGCGGTGCGCGCCGAACACGGTTGTTTCGCGCGACGGCAACGAGAGGCGAAAGCGGGTTTTAGAAATAGCGGTCATGCGTGTCCTACAGCTTTCTTTCTGATGCGACACCGTAGCTACGAGCGTGAGCGAGTGGTGCTTTGCGCGCGCCACGCTGATCCACTTGCTCACGCTCGTGGCTACTATCCAAACCTACAACAAACACCGGACGAATCTCTGGCGAGATTACTTCGTCTCAACTGCGCTGGACGGAGCGCTGACGTTCTCGTGCAGCGCCTGCTCCAGCGCTGAAAAATAGGCGCCGTAAAGTGCGTGCTCCCGCAACGGGAGGTTTGTAGCGCCCGCGAATGACGCGCTCTCCTCCTGCTCGCGCAGCAGGACCGCAACTTCAGTTTTGCCGGCATCGTAGGAGTGCAAGCGTACTTCAATCGACATCTGGCTCGCTTTGCCGAACGTGTCTCCAGACCGGAGTGCGCTGTGGCCGTTGATGATGCCCTGCGCAAACGCCGCTTTTGAAACTTGGAAATCAAGTCGGCGGACGGCGACGCGGGCCGCTTCAAAGATCGCATGGGAGTCGCCTTCGATGATCCGGGTTTTCGGTTGCGGAGCGTCAAATCGCTCGTGCATCCGATGCGAGGCTGAACCAACCGAGTCGCAACCCGACCAAAGACCGATCAAGAGAGCCGCAACGAGAACAGGGAGGATACGCATGAGAGTGAGATCAGGCGGGTTGCTGCTGAGAAAGGCAATGCAGCGTACCAAGGCCCCAAATCAAATGATAACAGTCAACCGGAACAATTTCGCGCCCCGGAAAACATTCGCGGAGAATGGCATTCGCCGTCGCGTCTCGGTTTGCCTGACGAAAATTCGGCACGAGCACCGCGCCATTGATAATGAGAAAATTGGCGTAGCTCGCCGGCACTCGCTGGCCCCGAAAAATCACCGGGTGCGGCATTGGCAGTGGCACGATTTCGAAGCGCGTCCCCTGCCGTGTTCGAAAGCTTTTCAGCCGTTCTAGATTGGCGGCGAGCGGCTGATGATTCGGATCCCCGTTCCGTGGCTCGACGCACGTCACGATTCCATCCGGTTTGTAGAATCGTGTGATGTCGTCGATGTGACCATCCGTGTCATCGCC
>DAITQE010000659.1:0-2729 GCA_036833235.1 Opitutus sp. | reverse complement strand
CGCCAATATCGAGCGCGATAAATTGTGGAAAGGTAAAGGTGCTGCCCGGTGGCTGCAGTAGATCCGGTGGGAGCGCGGCCGCCCCTGGCCGCTTTTCGTCGGGTGCGACCGAAGGCGATCGCGCTCCCAAATTCAACCTCACCGCACTGCTACGCGCGTTGAGCCGCGCGCCGTGACACTCGGGACATTCGCCAGCGACCATATACGTTGTGAGCCGCGCGTGAAATCCTTCGCTCTCCGTGTGCCGCCAGCTTTCCTCGAGATCAGCAATGACGCCGGCAAACGTCGTCGCTTTCGCTTCGCGCATGCGCCGAAGCTTAAACGCGAACTGCCGCTCTCCGGCCCCGTACAAGATCGCGTGGCGCGTCTCTTCGGGCAATTGGTTCCACGGCACATCCGCGTCGAATGGCAGCTGCGCGGCGAGCTGCTTGAGCAACGCGTTGTGTTTAATGATGAGATTTTTCCCGCCGATCCGCCACGGCTTGATCGCACCTTCCCGCACGCTCTTCTCCGGATCGGGCACGACCAGCTCCGGCACGAACCGTAGCTTCCGACCGAGGCCGCCGCACGTCGGGCACGCACCTTCACTGTGATTGAAGGAAAAATGCCGCGGCGTAAGTTTTTCGAAAACATCGCCGCAGATTTCACACGCGAGCCACTGACTCAGGGCAATTTCCCGCCACGGAGAGTCCGCCGTTTTTTGCGCGAGAACGATCGCCCGATCCTTGCCCTCGCGAAAAGCCAGCTCCAGGGAATCGGCGAGTCGGCTTCGTTGGTCAACCGACGCCACCAGTCGATCCACGACAAGATCCACGGCGATTTCCTTGGATCCGCCACCGGTCCCAATCAGTTTCGGTTCATCAAGATTTTTGATTTCGCCGTCCAACCGCACGCGTTGAAACCCACGTTGGCGCAGTCGCGGCAATTCGTCGCGCAACACGCTCGCCTTCGCGCGCAGGGACGGCGCGAGCAACATGATCCGTTCTCCCGCGCACTCGCGGAGGATACGCTGAACGTTGTCGTCGAGCGAGCGCTGCACCACGCGTCCTCCATCTTTCGGGCAGCGTTGTTCGCCGCAAAGCGCCCAAAGCAGTTGGGCATAATCAGCGAGCTCCGTCGCGGTGGCGATTGTGCTGCGGGGACCGCCTGACCCCGTTCGCTGTTCGATCGCGAGCACCGGAGAGAGTCCGTGAATAAAATCGACGTCGGGCCGCTTCAGTTGCTCGAGCACCTGGCGCGCCTGCGTCGAGAGGCTCTCCATGTATTTCCGGTAGCCTTCCGCATAGATGGTGTCGAACGCGAGTGATGACTTACCCGATCCGCTCGGTCCCGTAATGACGACGAGCTTTCCGCGTGGGATTCTCAATTCGAGATTTTTGAGATTATGTTCACGTGCTCCTTTGACGTGAATGTGGGTGGCGGCTTGCATGCGGAAAACACGCACCTTACCGCAAAGACCCCACGATCAAAGCGGGAAGTGTAAATTTGCGCATGTATGTTTGCGGCAAACTCCTCGCGATGTCGCCACTTAGCCGGAATAATTCAGTTGAACCGCGAATGGACGCGAACGATGCAAATGAAAACCGACCGGCCTCGGCGAGGCCAGCTGCAACGGCGTTGTTTACGAGCAGCGCTCAGCTCTCGACTGCATCAATCCGGTTTATGCCAGTTTGCGCTGCGCCATGAATACGTCGCGCAGGGCCAGACTCAGCTTGTCCTGCAGCGCCTGCAATTCGCGGTAGCGGACTACGTTCGCTTTGATCGGCGTGCATCGCGTGGACTCGTCGAGCGCGACAATCCCGTTCGTAAAATCCGTCAGCTTCGCCTTTTTGTTTCCGCTCCGCAGTGCCACGCACCACGCGGCCTGTAACGCCCCGCCGAGCGCGGCGCCTTCGTCCTCCACCATCGCGACGACCGGCACGCCAAAAATATCCGCCATAATCTGCCGCCAGACCGGCGACTTTGCACCGCCGCCGGTCACGCGGATCTCCTTCGCGCGCACGCCAAGCTCCGCGAGCCGGCGCAGTCCGTAATTCATGCCCATCGTCGCGCCTTCCATCGCTGCGCGGGCCAGATGGCCGGCGGAAAATGTCTTCGCCGTCAACCCCACCAGCACGCCCGATCCCGCTGGAACGTTCGGCGTGCGCTCTCCCGCCAAATACGGCAGCAGCACGAGCCCGCCGGCACCCGCCGGCGCAGCCGCAATCGCCTCAGTCAGTTTTGCGTGATCGTATCCAAAAAGTGCGCGCATCTGCTCGGTCACCGTCGTGACGTTCATGGTGCACAACAACGGAAGCCAACCGCCGGTGGAGGAGCAGAAGGCCGCGATTTCGCCATGAGGGTCGATCACCGGCCGGCTCGCGTAAGCGTAGATCGTTCCACTGGTGCCGAAGCTCGCTGTAACCACTCCCGGGCTGACGTTACCCGTGCCAATCGCGCCCATCATGTTGTCGCCGCCACCCGCGCTGACGACCACATCAGGCGAAAGTCCAAATTTTGCGGCGAGTTCCGGACGCAGTGTTCCGGCGGCTTCGTGTGAAGCGGAAATCGGCGGGAGAAATTTCACCAGATTCTTGTCGATCGCGTTGATCACGTCCTTGGACCACGTTCGCTTGCGCACATCCATGAGCGCCGTGCCGGAGGCGTCGCCGTGCTCCATGAAGTAATTTCCGGTGAGGTGGAAATTCAGGTAATCATGCGGCAGCAGCACGTGGCGCAGCCGACGGTAG
>DAITQE010000658.1:0-2730 GCA_036833235.1 Opitutus sp. | reverse complement strand
TTCATAGACTCCGCGGCCAAAACACCAGAAGGCGAAAGTTGGCCGACATCCTCGAGCACGCTCGCAACGCCAACGAAATTTGCGCTCTACAACGTCGCGTCTTTTCGGGCGCGGAGGCAAACGGACTACTGAGCATAGACGCGAGGAACGCGATCGGGCCGCAGCCGATCCATCATCCGGAGTTCGCTACGATCTCCGAAAGTTTGGGAAAGGCCGATTTGTTCGAGACGATCAGTGCGTGGGAATTACGAACCTACATGGCAGACGTGCTCCTCCGCGACAGCGACGTCATGAGCATGCGGCACTCGCTGGAGCTGCGCGTTCCCTTTGTCGATCGCCCGCTCGTCGAATGGCTTTGGCAACAGCCAGCGCGATTCAAACACGATCGTGCGCAGCCGAAATCCGCACTGGTCGCCGCCGTTGCCGACCTGCTGCCAACGGAGTTCGCCACTCGTCGGAAGCGCGGATTCACGTTGCCTTTCGCCCAATGGATGCGCGCCGACCTGCGACCTTTTCTCGAACAGACCTTCAGTAACGAGAGTCTCAAGAGTAGTGGACTGTTTGCCCGCGAATCGGTCCAGCGCATCTGGCAGCGCTACCTTATTGGGAAAGATTCACGCCAATGGTCACGGGTTTGGAGCCTGGCTGTTCTCATCGATTTCGTAAACCGGCGTCCGGCTTCCGTTCGAGACGCACAACCGATTCCGTCCTTCACCATCGCCGCAAACGGATCTTCCCCAGCGTCAGATGTCGCGGCAAATGTCTCACCAACGTCGCTGTGACAAAAACGATTCCACCGAACTGCATGTACCGAACACTGCTGCTCGCGCCTGAACTTTTTTCTGCTGAAGGCGGCATCCCGCGTATGCTGCGAATTTATTTGAAGGCGTTGTGCGAACTGGCGGGAGCACGTGATTCGGTGAAGTTCATCGCGCTCAACGATCGCGTGATCGACACGCAGGATCTGCAGAAATCCTCCAATGAGCGATTGACCGAGTGGCACGTCTGTAATCGACAAAAACTGCGTTTTATCCGCGCAGTCTTCTCGATCGGCCGACGCTCCAATCGGCTTATTTGCGGTCATGTTGCGCAACTGCCAGTCGCGTTGCTCGCAAAAATTGTTAACCCGCACCTGCGCTACTACCTCGTCGCTCATGGCATCGAGGTGTGGAGATCATTCACCGCTGCGGAACACCTGGCGCTGCGCCGCGCTGAACAGATTTTTTGCGTCAGCGAATTCACCCGCCAGGAATTGCTACGACGTTGCAAGCTCTCAGCGCAGCGCGCCGTCGTCCTTCCGAACGCGCTCGATCCGTCATTCGATATCAGGCCCAGCCGCAATCGCGACGGCGGCCATCCCGTGATCCTTACCGTGACGCGTCTGATCAACGTACACCGCTACAAAGGCGTTGAGCACCTCATCGAGGCGATGCCCGCGATTCGTTCGGCGCATCCCACCGCGGTGCTCCGCGTCATCGGCCGTGGTGACGACATGGACCGGCTTCAACGGCTGCGCGACAAACTTGGCCTTCAATCGTCAGTCCAGTTTTTGGGATACGTTGACGACACGCGGATCAGTGCCGAGATGCAGCGCTGCTCGCTCTTCGCGTTGCCGAGCAGCCAGGAGGGTTTTGGGTTGGTGTTTGTCGAGGCTATGGCGCACGGCGCGCCCTGCATCGGCGCCCGTGCTGGCGGGATCCCCGAGATCATCACTCCGGAAACCGGCACGCTCGTCGAATATGGCAACGTCGCCGCGATCGCAGACGCCTGCACCGATACATTGCGCCGTCAATGGGATGAGGCGGCGATCCTCGCCCGAGCCGGTGACTTTTACTACTCACGATTTAAAGAACGACTTGCGCTCTTGCTCGAGCATTGAGCTCAGCAAATCTGAGACATCATCGTCGGTCATCCCCCTGCAGGCCGGGAATTACTATCTCTCCTGTTGATACGGCAATCCGTTGAATCGTAGGCCGCGAGCTTGCTCGCGCTTCAATCGCGCCAGCAAGCTGGCAGCCTATAAGTTACATTTTCCAAAACGAAAGACATTGCGCCCGCGATCGCCGCGCTTCCACCACGCATGAACCCCAAGCTCAAACTGCGAGTCCGCAACTCCGGACTGCTTCCGTTGAAATTCTTCAAAGATCTTCCCGACGGAAACCTCTTCATCGCGGAAGCGGGCCGCCAGGTTCCATTCGATATCAAGCGCGTCTATTTCATCAACAACCTCGCCAACCAGAAAGCCGTCCGAGGTCATCATGCCCATCGCAAACTCGAGCAGGCGATCTTCTGTATCAGCGGATCGTTTACACTCCACCTCGACGACGGGCAGATGAAACAGCGCGTGTTGCTGAACGACCCTTCCTGCGGCGTACGTCTTGGACCACTACTTTGGCACACGATGTCGTCGTTTTCCTACGATTGCGTCGTGCTCGTGCTGGCCAGCGATCATTTCGACGAAGCCGACTACATCCGGAGCTACGAAGAATTCGTTACAGTCGTTTCCGCCGGTAACCCAAAAAAAACGATGAGCTTAGAGAAATTGTGAGCGCCCCGGTGCAAGCCAACCTCGCAGGCTTCGTGCCTCCGATGAACGAACTCGTCATCGAAGCCGATCACGCGGATAGTCGTTATTGGGCGGACGTGTGGCGCTACCGCGAACTGCTGGGATTCCTGGCGTGGCGCGATGTCAAAGTGCGCTACAAGCAGGCTGTACTCGGTGCGAGTTGG
>DAITQE010000657.1:0-2731 GCA_036833235.1 Opitutus sp. | reverse complement strand
CTTGGGCGGGACGCCCAAGCCGGCACGCGGGACACGTGCGCTCCCCGGACCCGACCCAAGCCGGCATTTGTTTCGCGAAGCGTAGGAATGCTCGATCTTTGTGCTCTTTTCAATCTCTGCGGTTCAATGGAGTTAAAGCAAAAAACCGTAGCGATTACACGCTGCCCAGCAGTTCGCGTAATTCGCGCTGCATTTCTTCGGCGCCGCTCACCGTCTCCGTAATCTCGGCACGCACCAGTTCGCGGTAACGCGTGTTGAGTCGGTGGACGGCGACCGCGACGGAATTCTTCGTCAGGCCGAACTCCATCGCGATCGAATCGTAGTCACCCGCGGCGGCTTCCGATTGCAGAAACGGTCGCACGCGCGCGAACCACTGCGCTTTCCCTCCGCGTTCCTGTTCGGCCTGCAAACGCCGCAGAGCGCGGTCGAGCACCGCCAGCGCCCAGCAGCGATCGAACGCCAGGTCCGGCGACAATCCAGTCGCTTCGATATGCGCGATCGCTTCGGCGGCTTCCGCGCTGTTCATGGACAAGCGCTCCACCTCGCCGCCCCGCCGTGCGGTTTGCGCATGATCGTGCGCGTTGTGGAGAAAATTGGTCAGCGCGGTGAGCAAAAATGTACGGAAACGGCCCCGGACCGGATCCGCGCGCTTGATCGCCTGACGCCCGAGCAAATCAGCAAAGAAACCCTGCGTGAGATCCTCCGCGTCGTGTGCGGAATGACCGCGCCGCCGCACGTAAACGTAGAGCGGCAGCCAATACGCGCGGCACAGATGCGCCAGCGCTTCACGGCCGATGCCATCGTCACTGCCGGCGCGCAGCACGACCGTCCAACTCGTCGTGTCGAATGCGGGCACCGGCAAGGCCCCGATGCTGTTCTGATGACCGCTCACGCAGGCGGAGACTGCCGGGTGGTTTCACTAAATCAATCCCGCGATGTAATCGCAGGCGGCAGATCCTTTATAACAGAGGATGCAGGTTCTCTCGGCCCGCATCCGTTTCCGATGCTTCGCCCGCGAGAGTCGTTCGGGTCGCAGCCCGACGATCAATCGAACCTCCACTCGCCATCACACCTTTCCCGCTCCGCCGCTATCGAACCTCCCTCGGGGTTTGATCGACTCAAGCTCACTCGAACCAATGAACACTATGAAAGACAGTTTCAGACGCGAAACGTCCTGCAGCCATCAAATGTCGTGGCGCTCGGCATTCGCGTTATTCCTCGGCGTCGCGTTGCTGGGCGGTTTCTCATCTTCGGCAACGGCGCAAGTGCGAGTGACGGTCAACGGCGGCCAGCCCATTGCAGACCAAAACGACGGATCAACCTGGGCGAAGGCGCTCTCGTCCCGTCAGCTTGCGGAACGGCTAACCCAGTCTGTCAACGCGGGCGAACCCAATGGCGAAGAGGAGTATTGGGTGGCATCGGGCACCTATTTCGAGCTCTGGTTGCACAAAGGAACAAAGATCTACGGGGGCTTTGACGGCACTGAGTCGTTTCGCGGCGAGCGTGACCCCGCGAAAAACGTGACTTCCATTCCATCGATTCATATCGAAGGTTACACTGTCACGATCGCCGTCGACGGTAGTCCGGACACCATCCTGCCCGAGTGGCCGGACGGAGGGACGCTCATCGACGGATGCCAGCTTTCGAGTACTGGCGAGACCGTCAGGCTCGCCTTCGCCCCGTCGAACGGTATTACTCCGGTTGTATCGGGATCTCCCCTGATAGCGGGATGCCAAATCGTCGGCGGCAGCGTCGCGGTGTATGCGAACGGAGGTTCGTTCAAGTTGGAGGATTGCGATATCTCCGGCTCCTCGCAAGCGGGCGTAATCGTCTTTAGAAGCCCCGATCCTCCGGACACGGTGCTCGAGCTCGTGCGCTGTCAGATCCACGACAATGCCGCCGCCGGAATCGACGTCGAAGGTGGACCAGCGCTCAAGATGACGGATTGCACCGTCACGAACAACAGCATGGATTCCGCCGGCCCGCAGAATCATAATTCGTGGGGCGGAATCAGCCTTAAAGATTCATTCCCCACCCCAGGCTCGCCCTACATCGCGGCCGAAATCCGGCACTGCACGATCAGCAACAATCACGCCGTGGGCGTTTATATCGATCGTGCGGGAACAGAAAATTCGGACCGCAAAGTTCTGTTCGACGACTGCACGATTACCCAGAACGTCGAGAAGTTTGCCGAGGGTGGCGGCGTGCGGTGCTTTGTCGGCGGTCGGCCGGACAGCGATGATGTCACGTTCTTCAACTGCCGGATTTCCGGCAATTCGACCCACACCGCCGGCCCCTTTATCGGCGGAGGCGGGTTCTATATCAATGGACCGGCGATTCAAGTCATCCGTTGTATCATCGCGGATAACGACGCTCTCGGAGGCGGCGGAGCCGTGCATCTCTCGGAACTGGGCTCGTCGCCGGCGATTCCAAGCTTCCGGGATTGTTTGGTCGTCAACAATACTTCTGGAGGCAAGGGTGGCGCGTTCGATCTGGAATACTCGGATACGCGCATCATCAACTGCACGATCGCGAATAACCACGCCACCGGCCAGGGCGGCGCGATCTATAACTATGAGAATCGGGACGGGAGCGAAAATTCCTCTCGTGTCGCACCCGCCTTCCAGCGCGTCGCTGTCATCGCCAACTGTTCGTTCAATGGAAACGTCGGTGCCGTGGGCACCGTCCTCTTACACGATTTTGGCCTATATCAAGGCATCGACACCAATGC
>DAITQE010000656.1:0-2735 GCA_036833235.1 Opitutus sp. | reverse complement strand
AGCAAGAGATGGGCTCGCGCCGGGACGGCTTGGAACAGCGCAGAGGCGAGCCGCGTGTCGAGCATCGAGGCTTCGTCCAGCACGAGAAAGTCCGTTGCGAGCGGCGAGTTTTCGTTCGCGACGAAGCCGCCGCCGGCGGGATCGTACTTGAGCAGCCGGTGAATCGTGGAGGCGAAGCCGCCGGTCGTTTCTGCGAGGCGCTGAGCCGCGCGGCCGGTCGGAGCGGCGAGGTGCACGCGAACTTTCTTGGCCTTCAGGATTTCGACGAGAGCGCGCAAGATCGTGGTTTTCCCGGTACCAGGTCCACCGGTGAGGATCGTAAATTTATGAGTGAGGGCGTTGCGTACGGCGGTGCGCTGTAATTCGTGGAACGCGAAACCTGCTTTTTTTTCCGCCCACTCCACGGCGGCTTCTGCTTTGATCGGTGGCAGGCCGCTGGCGACGCGGTTGAGTCGCACGACGGCGGCGGCGATTTTTCGTTCGGCGCGATCGTTGTGCGGGAGCTGGATGATATTGGCGTGAAGGTCGGGCGAGGCGTCCCCGCCGAGCCGGGATTGAAGCGGCTGATTTGAGCTCGATAAAGGCACGGCCGGAGGCCTCGCCCTACCCGCATCGGCACTACCCGGCTCCCCTTTGTTCAGCGCCGTCATCAAATATTCGTCGGCTGATCGAGCGCTTTCCACGCCACGGAAAAATCGAGGGTCAACACGCGTTTTTCCCCGCTCTTCACGCTGCCGCTCATCATCGTAAATCCGCCGAGCGACTCCTTCTTCTTCACTTCGATCGTGATCGTCTCGCCCGGATACACCGGATTCCGAAAACGGACTTCGTTGATTTTCGCCAACAGCGGCACGCCTTCGCCTGCTTTCCCACCCGCCGCCTGAGCCTGCCGCGCCATATAAAGTGCCCCGGCTTGAAACACCGCCTCGCACAACAGCACGCCCGGCGTGATCGGCGAACCGGGATAGTGCCCCGCATAAAATTCCTCATCGGCCCTAAACGTCCGCTCTGCAATTAAGCCGTCAGACGTCTCGGCGACAATCTTGTCGACGAACAGGAATGGCGGGCGGTGCGGGATGAGGGCAGTGATAGTTTGCATCAAGCGTTGGCGGTCGTCGCGATGACGGATGAGTCGGGGTTGGACATGGCGGGCGTTGTCGCCGACGACGGATTTCGTTTCATTTCAAACAGGGCTTTGTCGATTCGATTGGCGACAATCACGCCATAATTAATCGTGCCAAGCCAGCCCGACATAATGATGCCGACCGATCCGGCGTGAAAAAGACCGGGCAGTTTCTCCGGCAATTCCATGGATACTTTCAATCCTTCAAACTTCGTGCCGAATGACGTGCCTCCCGCGTGCGTCGTATAGCGTTCGATCGTTCGCGGCGTCGCCGCTTCGCTCCAGTCGATTTTACCGCGCACGTTCGGAATAAATTTCTCCAATGCGGTAATCGACTCCGCAATCAGTCGTTCCTTCGCCCGCTCGTACTCGTCGTCGGACAATTTCTTCCAATCGCCGAACAATCCGTTCAGTGAAACGACCACGGTGTACCGATCCGATCCCGGTCGCGTGTCCGGATAATAAACCGAGAAGGTTCGGCTCGTTGTCCGAAAGTCCGTGAGCTCACTGCTGCAGAACTTCGGATTCGCCGACGTAAACACGAGATCGCCGATGTGCGGGATGCTCTCGCCTTTGCGAATTCCGAGATACACCTGGCACGAGCTGGAATTGATCCGTACTGCTTCGGCCTCACGGACAAATTCCTCCGGAAAATTTTCCGCGCCCGCCAGCCGGAAGATCGTGTTCTTGATGTTGGCGTTTGAAAGCACCGCCTTCGCACGGATCACACGACCGTTTTTTGCGACGATCCCACAGGCGATTTTCTGGCCATTGCGTTCTTCGACGAGAATTTTTTCCACCAGCACCTTCTTGCGCGTCTCGACGCCGTTCTTTTTCAGTTCGGCGATCATTTTTTCAATCAGCACATCCGAGCCGCCCCGAAACGTGTAAACGCCGGAGCCCATGAAATTGGAAAAAACGATGCCATACGTGATCGCCGGATCGTCCTGCGTCGATCCGTTGGCATACGCGATCGGCTCCATCAGCAGCCGTTTCACATCGTCGCGTCCTGGAAAAAATCGTTCGAGCATCTGCCCGGTCGTTTCCGGGTTGTTGTCGTAAAAATTCATTCCGCGCAGGTGCTCGTAGAACGACTCGACGTGCGCCCGCTCCAAGCCGAACTGCTCGACCAGAACCCGAGTATAGTCCTCGCGCGTGAAGGTCGTCCAAACATCCATTTGCGGATTCACAAACCGGATGTGTTTCAGCTGCACGATCGAGTCCGCGATTTCTTTCGTCCAATATTTGCGACACGACTTGATCATCCCCACCGGAAAGCCGTGGAGCGAGATGTCGAAAATATGTCCGCCCTTGCGGGTGAACCACGTCGCGAGTCCGCCGTACTGATAATGATGTTCGAGCAGCAGCACGCGATGGCCGGCCTTGGCCAGCACGTTTGCACCGGTAAGCCCGCCCAGACCGCTGCCGATGACGATGACGTCATACTCGTCGGCGACTCCTTTGAGCCAGTCGTAAGCCATGAAGGGATAGGAGTGAACGACGCGCCGCCCTCAGCGCAAGGGGTTTAATTGCATGACAGCGTGCAGCGCGTGACGCGCATCCGTTTAACCACTCATGGACATTGAATGGTCGATGTAGGTTGCGCGCTTGC
>DAITQE010000655.1:0-2742 GCA_036833235.1 Opitutus sp. | reverse complement strand
CCATTTCGACGGCGCTGCTGAGGAAGTTGTTGTTGTTGATCTTCTCGCTCTGCCACCAGCCGAAGAGGGAGCTAAAATTATTGTAGTCTAGTATTACTCCGTTAAGTTCTGGAGTCCCCTCGGATCTCCTCATCTTGTGGGCGGGGTGCCCTCACCCCGCTTGTCATCCTTCGCGGCCGCGAGCGGATGCGGGGTGAGGGCACCCCGCCCACATTTAACTTAACAGAGTAACACTAGCTGCCGCCCGCGAACGGTGGGAAGTGGACACCGCGCGTTCGAGAGGTTGTCGCGTAAGCGCGTCGGTCATATCGGCTGGTTGCAGCGCACAGCGTTCCGGTTTGCCGTTTCAACTCACGGTTCCCGTTCGGCTGCGGACTGGCTCGCGCTCAAACCGCGCCAGCAAGCTGGCAGCCTACACTTGCGAAACTATACCGCAAAACCACGGGACCCAGCGGTCCTCTCCTACCCAGGAGGCACCATTGTTTTTCGAGACAGCGAGGCGACGTCCGCGCGTTTAACGAGTTTTGCGCAGGATGATTCGTTCGTTGCCGACGCGTTCGGCCGTGATGTTGCCGTTCGATTCAAGCAGGCGTACGAACGTCTCTACATTGTTTGCTCGGAAACTTCCATCTACGGGTAAATTCGCGAGACTGGCGTCCCCGATTTCGATTTGTACCTCGTTCCGACGGTTGAACTGCGCGGCCACTTCCGCCAGCGGCGTATCGGTAAACCGCAGCCGTGTCCCCTGCTGCCACGCGAGTGCGTCGCGGATCACGTCCGGTGGCAGCGACTGAATGTGAATCTTGGGAGTGAGTGTCTGCGTCGAGAAGACGAGGCGCTGCCCGGCGATGAGGAATGCATCTTCGGGTGGAGGAGCGATGATAGAGGGCGACGTGGCGTCGTGATCTGCCGGGGCGACCTCGCGTTCCGGCTTGGTCTTTACCGCCACCTTCCCCTCGGTAACTAGGACCTCGACGTCCTTCGAACCGAGCCGCACATTGAACGCCGTCCCAACGGCTCGAACAGAAATTTTGCCCGCCTCGACCCAGAACGGCCATTGATGGTTTTTCGCAACAGTGAAGTGTGCTTCGCCCACCAGGAGTCGCACTCGTCGTTCAACCGTGGTGTAGTTCACACGGATTTCACTGTTCGCGTTCAACTCGACGACAGAGCCATCGGTCAGGCTCACGCGTTGGTAGCCATCAATGCCGGTCGCGTAGACCACCGTGTCGGACTCCTGCCGAACCGATGTGACTAGCGGACGGACTGGATCGCTCGTGCGGGTGGGCCGCAAGAGTGCGACGAAGGCGACGCTGGCGGCTATTACGGTGATCGTCGCCAAAACCGGAAAGGACATCAGCCGTGTCGTCCTTCGACGGGCGAGCAGATCGCGATTGGGATGAGTCGGTGATTCCGGCCTGAAGTTACGCAGTTGGTGCAGGGCGGACCAGGTTTTCTCCAAACGCTGTACGGCGGCTTCGTGCAGGGGATTCTCTTGGCGCCAACGAGCGAACGTCGCCGCTTGTTCAGGGGGTTAGGTGATCGTCCTGTTGGGCAAGCCAGGCAGCGGCCGTGGCTTCAACGCGCTTTTCCTTGGACAAACGTTTGGGAAAGTGACGATTCACAGGTTTTCTCCTCGGATGCCCGGCGGGGGTTTACGAGGCCGTGCTCCTCGAAGTATTCAGTACACCGGCGCATGCCTTTGGCGAGCTGCGCCTTGACCGTGTGCTCGGAAATTTTGAGTTCAGCGGCGATTTCCTTGTGTGAAAGACCATAAAGCAGCCGCAACGTGAGTGTTTGCCGGCAGCGTTCAGGCAAGGCTCGAATGGCCCTCGCTAGAATTTCGAGCTCCTGCTGTCGACTGATGGCATCGGCTACGTCGGGCCTGTCATCTATGACGCGCAAGGCCGCCAAATCGGCTACGCTTTCGATGTGAACAATCTTGCGACGTCAAAAAATATCGTGAGCGACGTTGCGCGCGGTGGTGAACAGATACGCCTTGGCGTAATCGACTTTCCCTGCTGAGCGGGCCCGTATTAGCCGGGCATACGATTCTTGCACAAGATCATCCACATCAGACAACGATGGGAACAGCCCGCGCAACCACGAACGCAACAAGGACTCGTGGGGTTGAACTTCCTCGGCAAACCAGCGCGCTTGGTCGGATTTCTGGTCAGCGGCGACAGTGGGGGGACTGCCATGGCGCCAGTGCACAATCTGGCCACTTTTACGTCCACCCGCGGCCTGTTTGTATTGTTAACCAGATAAATATTGTCCGGATGACCGTGGATGAGCGCAGCTGGGCGCGCGAGCGAATAGTTGGGACTCGACTCGCTCACATTCGCAACGGCGCGGGTGATTCCTGGACTGCGTGGAGTTTAGGCATGGGCGTGTTCCGGTTTCGCTCAGACAGATTAGGCTCGGCATCAGTGGCGGGTTTTGGGATTCGTGGACTTCGTACCTCTTATGTCACTTTGGGAATACAAGGTCATCACCAGCGGCAAAGGCGGATTCGCCACGCCGGCCCTCCTGGAAAAATTTCTGAACGACCTCGGTCGCGATGAATGGGAAATCGTCGAATTTCGCAGTTCGCCGGAGAACGCACTCGCCTTCACTGGCCTGGCGCGACGTTCGACGCAACGCGATTGGACGCTCGAGGACGCCGCGGCCGCTGCGGCCAAAGTCGAAGCGGAGAAACTGCGGGCCGAATTCTCCGCAAAGTTTCAGGCCGCGACCTCCAAC
>DAITQE010000654.1:1829-2745 GCA_036833235.1 Opitutus sp. | reverse complement strand
TAGGCCGTGAGCTTGCTCGCGCTCAAACCGCGCCAGCAAGCTGGCAGCCTACACCTGCGAAACCATACCGGAAAACCGTGCCGCGCTCCCAGGGACGAAATCAATCTGGCATTTGCAGTTGCTTGGAACTGAGTTGCTGACCTCAGAATGGCCATAACGATCCAACGACCTGAACTCCGACGTGACCCTGCCTTCCGATCCAGCTCAATCCGTAGCCGCTGACCTCGCGTTCGATCGCATGTCGATGGAATTCCCGGGCGTCAAAGCGCTGAGCGACGTGTCCTTCGCGGTGGCGGGCGGCTCGATTCATGCGCTGATGGGGGAAAATGGGGCGGGTAAATCGACGCTGCTCAAAATTCTGAGCGGGGCGTACCTGCCATCGAGCGGTTCGCTACGGATCGATGGCGCACCGCGGGTGTTTCATGATACGGCGGAGGCGCTGGCAACGGGCGTGGCGGTGATTTATCAAGAATTGCATCTCGTGCCGGAGATGAGCGTGGCGGAGAATATTTTTCTCGGCCATTTGCCGAGGCGCTTCGGCGTGGTGGATCGCGGGGCTTTGGCGGAGGCCACGCGCAAGCAACTCGCGCTGGTCGGAGAAGCGATCGATCCTTGGACAAAGCTCGGGCGGCTGCCGCTCGCGCAGCGCCAGATGGTGGAAATCGCCAAAGCGTTGACACGTGGAGCGCGGATCATCGCGTTCGACGAGCCGACGAGCAGTTTGTCGGATCGCGAAGTGCGCCGGCTGTTCACGATCATTCGAGAACTCAAGTCGCGAGGTTGCGCCGTGCTTTATGTTTCGCATCGCATGGAGGAAATTTTTCAGCTTTGCGATCACATCACGATTCTGCGGGACGGCCGGCATGTGGCGACGAACGAGCTTGCCACGATGACGCGTGACACGGTTGTTCAGCGG
>DAITQE010000654.1:0-1819 GCA_036833235.1 Opitutus sp. | reverse complement strand
ATGGTCGGACGAGAACTCGCCGATATCTATCATTACACTCCGCGTGCAACCGCCGGGCGGGGTTTGGAGATCGAAGGAATTTGTGGCGCAGGGTTGGTCGAGCCGTGTTCGTTCAGCGCGGCACCTGGGGAAATTCTTGGCTTCTTCGGTTTGGTCGGCGCGGGTCGAACGGAGCTGATGCGTTTGATTTTCGGCGCGGCGAAGAAAACAGCGGGCCGGATTAGTATTGCGGGTGAGGGCATCCAAGTGACCTCTCCGCGCGATGCGATTGAGGCGGGAATTGTCCTGTGTCCGGAGGATCGAAAAAAGGACGGCATCGTCGCTGTTCGTTCCGTGCTGGAAAATCTCAACTTGAGTGCGCGTCGTCGGAAAGCGCGGGGCGGCGTCTATCTCAATGAGGCTTGGGAGCGAACCAACGCGCAGGAGCGGACGACTCAGTTGCGAATCAAAACCCCGTCGGTGCGGCAGCTCATCCGTAATCTTTCAGGTGGGAATCAGCAGAAAGTGATTCTTGGGCGCTGGCTGTCGGAGCCGGTGAAGGTGATTTTATTCGACGAGCCTACGCGTGGCATCGATGTCGGCGCGAAGAGCGAAATTTATGGAATCATGCAAGAGCTCGCGAAACAGGGCGTGTGCGTTGTCATGGTTTCGAGCGAGCTGCCCGAGGTGCTCGGTGTGTCGGACCGGATCGTGGTGATGCGACAAGGCCGGATTGCGGCGGTGTTGCCTCGCGCGGAAGCAACTGAGGAAAAGCTTTTGAAACTCGCGCTGCCGCTGGAGACCGCGGTGGCGTCATGAGGCGGAGCGACAGGCGATTTTAACCGCGAATGAACGCGAATAACACAGCGCCAGAGGTCGAGCGCAATCGGAGGGGAATGACAGGTTCGATATTCGCGTCGGTTCGTGTCCATTTGCGGTTCTAAAAATTTCATGGAAAAAGATATCGTATCGAAACGTCGGTTCGGACTTGGCGATTTCTGGGACAAAGCGGGCATGCTCGCGGTCCTCGCGATCCTGTTCATCGGCTGCTCCGTGTTCGTCGACAATTTTTTCTCGTGGGTGAACATGCGCGGGCTCGCGCTGGCGGTTTCGATGACGGGCATGGTGAGCTGCACGATGCTGTTTTGCCTCGCGGCGGGCGATTTCGATTTGTCGGTTGGCTCGGTCGTCGCGTGCGCGGGAGTGGTCGTCGCGGTGGTCATGAACCGGACCGGGAGCATTACGCTCGGGATTCTGGCGGGACTCGGTTGTGGCGCGCTCGTGGGCGCGACGAACGGCTTCGTCGTCGCCAAGCTGCGTATCAACGCGCTGATTACGACGCTCGCCACGATGCAGATTGTGCGCGGTTTCGCGTTCATTGCGTCGGACGGACGCGCCGTCGGCATTGGGCGCGAGGAATTTTTTGTGCTCGGAAACTCTGCCATCGCCGGCGTGCCGACGCCCGTCTGGATCACGGCATTGTGTTTTGCGGTCTTTGGGTTCGTGCTTAACCGCACTGTCTTTGGGCGCGACACGCTCGCGGTTGGTGGCAACGCAGAGGCGGCGCACCTCGCGGGTATTCCGGTGGATCGCGTGAAGATCGCGATTTTCACCGCGCAAGGGGTGATGGCGGCGTTCGCGGGGATCGTGCTGGCGTCACGCATCACGAGCGGCCAGCCGAATACATCACTCGGATTTGAACTCGAGGTGATCTCCGCGTGCGTGCTCGGTGGCGTTTCACTCACGGGAGGCGTCGGTAGTATGGCGTTCGTGATCGCTGGCGTGTTGATCATGGGGATTGTGCAAAACGCGATGAACCTGATGAACGTCCCAACATTTT
>DAITQE010000653.1:0-2752 GCA_036833235.1 Opitutus sp. | reverse complement strand
GACGGCGACCGCCACGGTCGTTCGCGGTCAGCCGACCTCTGTGCCGCCGCCGCCGGTGCCGCAGGCGGTGATCTGGCAGGCGCATCTCAAGGCGTTCGATGAGGCCACTTATGATAAAGAAGTGGAGGCGCTGATTGCTAATTTCGAGAAAACCACCGGTCGGAAACTGGTGCCCGGTCAAAAGAAACGCGTCGGCCTGAAAATCTACACGGACTCGGGGCCGGGCATGGCCACGCCCGTGCCGCTGGTTAAGGCAGTCATTCTCGCACTGCAGAATCGCGGTTTTGAACCGAAGAATATTTTTCTAGTCGGCCTCAATCAGTTGCGTTTGCGCATGACGGGATATTTGCCGTCGCTCGTTACGGGCAAATCGCCCTTCGAAGGGCATCCTGTTTACGTGCTCGAATCCGGACGCTACTATGATCCGGTGTGGTTTTATGATTCACCGTTGCCCCAACGGTTCGATCCGATTTTCGCCGAGCAACAGACGAAGGATTTTAGCAACACCTCGACGAAGGACGAAGATCGTAAGAGCTTTTTGGCGACACCGCTGTTTCTGGACGCGGATTTTTGGATCAATCTTCCGGTTTATACCGACCACTCGATGCTGGGAGTAAACGGCGCACTGGTGAACGCCACGCTGTGGAACGCATCGAACACCGCACGATTTTTTCGCTCTCCGGCGAATGCCCCGGCTGCGGTTGCCGAAATGAGCGCGATCCCTGAATTGCGCCAGACGTGGATGTTCACGCTCGCCAGCCTCGAGCATTATCAGTTCATCGGCGGGCCGTTTTTCAACTCGCTGTATTCCGCGTCTGAACCGTTGCTTTGGCTGAGCACGGATCCCGTGCTCATGGACGCGTTGATGCGCGATCGCATTAACCGCTTGCGCAAACGAAACGGCTTTGAGCCGCTCTCCGAGGACATCCGTACGCTGGAATTCGCCGAGACCCTGGGGGTCGGATCGACCAAGATCGACACGGCGAAAATTATCGATGTTGGTTCGTGAGTGGAGCGAATCCGGCCAACGTATCTTCGAACAAATAACTTCCCGCTTGTCACCCCCGCACCGCTGCGCCCAATTCTATAGCTCATGGGTTCCGCTGATTATTTCCCGTTCTTGATTCAAGTGCTGCTCGCAGCCGGCATCACCGGCGGCGTCGTTGCCGCGAGTCAATTTTTCGGGCAGCGCGCGAGACACACGAAGATCAAAGATTCTGCCTACGAGTGTGGTATTCCCTCCGACGGTACAATTCACACGCGATTCTCCGTCAAATTTTACGTCACGGCTTTGCTCTTCATGTTGTTCGATCTGGAGATCGTGATCCTGGTGCCGTGGACCTTTATTTATCGTGAATTTCTGGCCAACCACATTGCGATCTTGGGGCCGATTCTTTTTTTCCTGGGCGTGCTCGTCCTTGGGCTTTTCTACGAAATCAAGAAGGGCGCCCTCGAATGGGAAAGATGATCTGGAAGGCAGCGCGCAGTCGCACGTCCGCTGACCTCTTGGTTATTGTGAGCCCTTTCCATCCCTTGGTCGTCGGCTAATTATTTCTCCATGCGGCTGGAAAAAATCATCGCTCGCAGCCGTGTCATCGATCTCCACAGTCTGGATCTGGAGGGAGCGCTGCAGGAACTCCTGGCGGTTTGCGTCAAACAGTTTCCCGACCTGAAGCCTGATGCGCTGTTGAAAGGGTTGCTGGCTCGAGAGAGCACGATGACGACCTATCTTGGTCTCGGCGTGGCATTGCCTCACGTGCGAGTGAAAATGCGCCGCCGCTATATTCTGGCGATCGGACGCAGCCGAGCTGGTATCCGGCACGACGGGGCGCTCCTCGCCGATGAGCGGGTGAGATTGATCGTAATGTTGATCGCGGGTGAGAAGGCACGCGATTACCTGCAAGTACTCGCTTCGATCGCGCGACAGGTAAAGGAACCGGACGTAGTCGAGGGGTTGATTAACGCGCCGGATCTCGATGCCCTTCATGAGCAGCTGGTCGGAGGATTCGGCGGAATCCGACCGGTGCAAGCGCAGCAGAATCGGGTTAATCGATTGATGTTTCGCGAAGCCGAACGCGTGGCCAACGGAGCGGCATGCGGCGCGCTGATGGTGTTTGGCGATACCTTTATTGGCGGCATCGAGGCCGGTGCGCTGCCGTCGAAGCTGAAGACGATCCTTGTCACGCGCAACCCGATCGAGCCGAGTGACGATCAAAAAGAATTTACGGAGATGATCCAGGTGCGGTCGTTTTCGAATCAGCGGATGGCGCAACTGCGCAGCGCGATCCTGGTCGCGTTGACACGCGGCGTCATCGCCTTCACGGACCGTGTGTGTTGCCTGGGCGGGATGACCGGCAGCAATCAGTTCGATACGCTCACGGTGGTCGATATCGAGCGGGAGTTTCAAACGCTCTTGACTGGGCCAAACGATTTGCTGCCCGAGGACGTAAAACCGGAGGTGCTGGAACGTGTGATTGCGGTGGCAACTGAACTTGCGGTGGAAGGTCGGGAAGGGCGCCCGGTGGGCTGTCTTTTCGTTATCGGCGACATTGGTCGTGTCGCGACTCTGACAAAGCCATTGGTGCTGAACCCATTTTTTGGGTACAAGGAAGAAGATCGTAACATCCTAAACCCGTTCATGGATGAAACGGTGAAGGAGTTCTCCTCGATTGATGGCGCCTTTGTTATTCGCGGCGACGGGGTGGTTGAGTCGGCGGGTAGTCTCGTCCAAGCGACCGATAGCAGTCATTCG
>DAITQE010000652.1:0-2753 GCA_036833235.1 Opitutus sp. | reverse complement strand
CTCCAGCACAGATCTGAAGGCGCTCGATGTTTTGATCGCGCTACACGCCTGCGATACCGCGACCGACGATGCCCTCGCCAGTGGTCTCGCTGCTGGCGCCAGGCTGCTCGTTGTGTCGCCCTGCTGCCAGAAAGAATTGCGCAGCCAGCTCACCGCGCCGCCAGTTTTGGCGGATGCGTTGCGTCACGGAATCTTTCAAGAACGACAAGCCGAATTCGTCACCGATGCACTGCGCGCCCAGCTCCTCGAGTGGGCCGGCTATCGCACGAAAGTTTTCGAGTTTATCGCCACCGAGCACACGGCGAAAAATCTAATGATCACCGCCATCAAAGCGCACACTCCCGGCGATCCCGCGCGGACTGCGAGGATCCGCGAGTTCGCCGGGTTCTACGGCATCCGCCACCACCAGCTCGCTACGCATCTTCAGTTCGAACTCTAGCAGCCTGTTGGGAAGAAACGACCGCCATCACATCGAATTTTAGACTAGAATACGCCAAGTTATCGGAAGACCAACAGGTCTGCGAGCGACAAGAGCCTTGAACCTTGGGTCTGCCACGATTTCGCTCCAACCGTGAGCAGACGACTGATCCATTTTTGGTTGATCTGTACTGCGGTGGCGACCGTGGAGATGAAAGGCGAGACCTCGCCTCAACCGTTCGTCCTCAATGATGCGAGCGGCGAATGGAAGATGACGGCGGCACGCCGTTCGGTCGCCGGTGGCATCAACATCGAAATGCGTATTTCTCATGCCAACACAAAGGAGCGCCTTCTCGTGCTTAGCTCCGATATTTCGAACGACACTCCGGAATCTCTCAGCGTCTTTGCTAACCAACTACAGTACTCTTTCTCTTCGTATCAGATGAGTAACGCAGTGGAAAAAGAAGCGTACGAGATGGGCCTTTTTGGTCGGGAAATCCAGTTCGAACTCTCTAACGAGAAAGAGGCTTTCGAGTGCCGATTATTCGTTTTTCCCCGTTCGGGCCGACCTTGGGCGGTGCTCCATACGCGCCCGAAAAATTCGGTGCCGATGCTGCCGGACGCGTTCGACCTCCTTAGAAAAAGACCACAGGCGGACGGCGTCGAAACCCTCGATCCTTACCGAGTAAAAAGTATACCGCTCACGAGTTATCCCATCAGTTTCAGGATCACTCGCGATCGGTTTACCAATATGGTTTCAAAAATCGTGGTCGATGAGGTACCAGAGAAGTCAGAGACGGAGCGCGCCGGTGTACGACCGGGCGACTGGGTTATCCGAATCAACGGTCGGGATATTAAACAAATTCCTGGCGGCGTAGACAACCACACCGAGCTCGGGCGGATCTTTATCGACCGCCCGCTTGGCGAAACGGTCGCGCTCGACCTCGTGTCGGCGGCCTCCAACAAACCGTATTCGGTCACGTTGAGAAGCAGGGGCCAGGGCTTGTCGATCGACTTTGGGCAAACCCGCGTTAGGCGTGCCGCTCAATGAATTGGCTTAACCTTGATTGGCCGGCGCTCGACCGCTTGCGCGAGGGGTTCCTCGGCGGTGGCCCGGCGACCGGACCTTACTGGAAATCGGCCAGCGATCTGGCGTCCTACGATTTCACCTACGGCGAGCGCATCGGTTGGAAATGGGATCAGGTGCTGCGCGAACTTCGCCTCCGCGGCTGGCGCCCGCGTTCGACCAACGTCGTGGATTGGGGCTGCGGCAGCGGGGTCGCTTCACGTCGCCTAATCGAATTTTTCGGCCCTGAAAATTTTAGCGCGCTCACGCTCTGGGATCACTCCCCCGCCGCGTGCGAGTTCACCGCGGAAGCGGCACGTCGCGCGTTCCCTCAGTTGGTCATCGCGTCGGCCACCCCGGGCTTTGTTGCGCCCGCGTCTGATGAACCGGTTGGACTGCTCGTGATCAGTCACGTGCTTAACGAACTCTCGGCGACGGATCTCGCCGGACTTCGCGCGATGATTTCACGAGCCGAGGAAGTCCTTTGGGTGGAACCTGGCACGCACGCCGTCAGCCGCACGCTCGGTGCACTACGCGACGAATTTTCTGCCGCGTTCCGGATCGTCGCTCCTTGCACGCATCAGCTTTCGTGTCCCGCGCTCGCTCCGGGCAAGGAGCGCGACTGGTGTCATTTCTTCGCACCGCCGCCCTCGGAAATTTTTGCGAATCCCGACTGGGTTAAATTCGGCCAGCGGGCAGGAATCGATTTGCGCAGCCTGCCGTATTGTTTCGTCGCGTTGGAGCGGGCACGCTTCGCCGCTGCGCCGTCCTCAGACGTGCGCAACGAGACTGGCGGACGTCTCTCCCCTGAATCCGCCGATCAGGCGCCGACAGTGTCATCCGATCTTTCGCGCGTGATTGGCCGACCCGAACTTTTCAAACCCTACGCCCGTCTGCTCAACTGCGACGCCACCGGCCTGACGGAACTCGAGTTGCCGAAGCGCGCTGACCCGGCGCTCTTCAAACAACTGGAGCGCACGAAATCCCCGCTCGTGTATCGCTGGCAGCGCGACGGCACCAAAATCCGCGGCGGAAAGATTCTGGAGTGAGCGAGTGTGGCCATGTTCGTGTTACGAACCGCGCAATTCTTCGGAGCCACGCGCTGACTTGAGGTAGGGCCCGACCTCAATCCGCAGACGACAGGTTCTTGGTGTAAGCAATGCGCCATCTTCTCCCAATAAGAATCCCCGGAGCAAGCCCCGGCATTGCAGAAACCTGGGGTCCGGGGAGCGCACGCGTCTCGCGTGCTGCTCTCGGCGTCCCGCCGAGA
>DAITQE010000651.1:0-2753 GCA_036833235.1 Opitutus sp. | reverse complement strand
ATCGGCTCGCAGCGGAAATGGCGAAGATGACGGGCAATCACGTCGCGACTGGTGGCATTGTCGTCAATCACGAGCACGCGCCGACCGGACAGGGCGTTCGGGATCGAAGCCGCCTGGAGCTCAACGACGGGACGCGCCTGAATGGTAAACAAGAAGGCCGAACCGCGTCCGGGTTCGCTTTCCACCCACATGTCACCGCCCATGAGCTCGGCGAGTTTCTTACTAATGGCGAGACCGAGGCCCGTGCCGCCATATTGGCGCGTGGTGGACGAATCCACTTGGGAGAAACTTTTGAACAGCCGGTCTTGCTTATCCGCCGGGATGCCAATGCCCGTATCGCGGACACCGAGTTTCAATGTACAGGTATCGCCCTCGCGCGCTTCCACCCCGATCTGCAGCACAATTTCACCCTCGGCCGTGAATTTAACGGCGTTGCCGATCAAGTTCACCAATATCTGCCGGAGCCGAACCGGATCGCCGAAAATGCGTCGAGGCGTATCCTCGGCGATGTCACAGACGAGCTCCAGATTTTTGGCGAATGCCTTACTCGCGAGCAACTCGGACGCCTCTTCAGCGCATCCGCGCAAATCAAATTCCACCTGCTCGAGATCCAGTCGGCCTGCTTCGATTTTAGAATAATCCAGCGTGTCGTTGATCACCGCCAGCAACGCCTCGCCCGACATCTTGATTGTCGCCAGGCATTCGCGTTGTTCGTCATTAAGATCCGTGCATTCCAAAATGCTGGTCATGCCAATCACACCATTGAGCGGCGTGCGGATCTCATGGCTCATCATCGCGAGGAACGCGCTCTTGGCCTGATTCGCCACGGCGGCGTCCATGGCCAGCAGCTGGGCGCGCTCGATCGCATTCTCGAATTGAGAGTTAAGATTCTGCATTGCCGCGTTCACCGTTCGCATCGTTTCTTCGTGCCCACGGCGCTCCGTCACGTCCTCTTCCAACAAGAGGTAAGCGGTCGTCCGGCCGTGTTCATCGACGATCGGTTTTACATCCAGATCAACCCAGTACTCCTGGCCATCCTTGCTCGTATGGGCGAGCGTCACGAGGAACGGATCACCTCGATCAAGCGATTGGGTCAACGCATCCACAATCGTGATATTACCGCAAAGCCGGCGTACCAAGGTCTCGAGCCGCTGGCCTTGCACTTCATCTGCCTGAAAGCCGGTTTGTCGTGAAAAAGCCGGATTGGACCACTCCACGATTCGATGGTTATCCGCGACCACGATTCCGCCGGAGGTCGCCGAGCTCACGGCTCGCAACAGTCGCTCAGCCGTGTCCTGCTTCAATGGCGACGCCGAGCCAGCCACCGCGTGCTGCGAGCGGGACTGGCCTCGAGCACGGCGGGGTGCGTGCAAATCGAGCATGGGAACGGTAGATGACACAGCTGGTAATATTTTGTAAATCCGGTCCTTCATCGGCAATTCGAGCACACTCTAAAGACGATCTTCGCACGGCCGCTGCGGATTGATGGGGTTCCGCGACGGTCGCGAGCTCTGAAAGGCAAAAGGAGTGAAGGCGCGTTTGAAATCCCTTCGACACACCGGGGGCTCGCTTTAGAATCAACCTGCAATACGGTTCGCCACCGTCCTTGCGTGCCGGAGCGACGTTGGTTGAGTTTCTTTTTCCGTGGATCTCCTGCGTCGCACCAACCTCTACGATCTGAGCCGATCAGAACTTCGCCGATGGCTTGCAAATGCCGGCGTTAACCCTGTTCACGCCGCAAAGATCTGGTCTTACCTTTACCTCCATCTCGCGGACGATTTCGACGCGATGGTCGACCTTCCACCGCGCGTAAAAGCCGCTCTGGAAGCCGGCGCGCGGATTGGCAGCCTCTCGACCAGCTTGGAGACGGACTCGCGTGACGGATTCACGCGTAAATATCTGCTTGGCTTGGACGACCGTTCGAAAATCGAAACGGTTCTGATGCGCTTCACCGGTCGGGTCACGGCATGCGTTTCAAGCCAGGTCGGTTGCGCAATGGGTTGCGTGTTTTGCGCGACGGGACAGATGGGTTACACGCGACATCTCTCCGCCGGAGAAATCGTTGGTCAGGCGGTTCACGTCGCGCGCGCTATTCGGGTGTTATCCGCAGCGAGGTCCAGCACTCCGCTTGCAACAAGTTTTGGCGATCCCGAATTCAATCCGTCGGAAAAGTCCACCGCCCGCCTCCGCAATCTCGTGCTGATGGGAATGGGTGAGCCGCTTCACAACTACGATGCGGTCATGCACGCGATCGACATTCTCCGTGACGACGGAGGTCTCGCGCTCGGCGCTGGTCGGATCACGCTGAGCACCGTTGGCGTTGTTCCCGGGATTCTGCGTCTTGCGCAAGAGAAGCGGCCGCTGCATCTCGCCGTATCGCTTCACGCCGCGTCGCAAGAGGAACGTGCGGCGCTCGTCCCCGTCGCGAAAAAATGGCCGTTGACCGAGCTCATGGCGGCGTGCCGCACCTATAGCGAATCGACGGGCCGTAGAATTTTCTACGAATGGACCTTGATCGAAGGTAAAAACGATTCCGTCGAACACGCACGCGCCGTTGGCCATCTCCTGCGCGGGCTGCCCGCTCAGGTTAACTTGATTCCCTTGAATCCGACTTCCGGTTACGCCGGCGTGCCGACTCACAGCGCCGCCGCGAAGGCGTTTCAGAAGATTCTCGCGGAGGAATTCGCGCTGCCCAGCACGGTTCGTCAACGCCGCGGCATCGATATTGCGGCCGGCTGCGGACAGCTCGCGGT
>DAITQE010000650.1:0-2755 GCA_036833235.1 Opitutus sp. | reverse complement strand
GCCCAGCGACAACGCGAGCAGCAGATGGACGGCGTACACATTCCAATCGCCGCAAACCGCAAAAACCGCCGCTTTGAGATAAGGCACGAGCGGCGCGCGTTGATCGACCGCGTCGCGATAAAGCACGCCGCCTTCGCGAATCTGTTCGGCCATCGTGAAGGTCGAGCCTTCATCTAGATTCCATTGCTCACGGGCCAGGAACGGCGCCCGCAAGCCCCAGGCGGCCGCGATGAGCAGTAGCAGCCAGAGGACGGTTAAAATTCGGTTGCGGGTCATTTAAAAATTTCGAAGACGATGTCGCTGAATTAGCTCCGATCGAACGCGGGGTGATCATGGAATCGCCGCTGGCGCTTAGGGCGCGCGAGCGAAGCACGGACACGTCCGGACGTTTGGATTCCCCAGTTGCGACAGCAAGAGGCGAATCTTTGGTTGGGGTAGCTACGAGCGTGAGCGAGTGGTCAGTGCTCCACTCGCTCACGCTCGCAGCCACCGGAATTGGAAAATAGCACGAGCCTCCTGACCCGTGATGAAGCAACACGGGCTGGGAGACCCGTCCCACTGGGAGATCTATTATCCACTCGCTCACGCTCGTAGCCACCAGGATTGGAAAACGTAAGGATGTCACGACGGATGGTTTGATGGAATTCATCGCGAACGCGTCATCGCGAGAGCTCTCCTGAAAAACGTCCCCACATACCCCAATCGAATGCGTTGCTGCCAGATGGTCCCGGCGTGATCCGAAAGATCAAACGTCCGGCGCGTTTCGGCGGCAGATCGACTTTCGACGTTTGCAGACCAAGATCGGCGCTGCGGTTGAACGGATCAAGGTTGCGACGGAAAATTTCCTGGCGCGCTCCGTCAGTGGGCTGGAATTCGACGATCACATCGACGCCGTCGCTGCGTTGTTTTCCGTGTTCGTCGCGATCGGCGCCGTTGGCCAGCCCGTATTCAAAAGTTACACGCGCCAGCTCTGGCGGGCGTTCGTAAACGAGTTCGGCGTCGGCGTGCGCGCCCCAGCGATTTTCGCCGTCGCGTTTGGAAGGCAATCCGTTCGCGTCGACCACCCGGCTGGAAAGCGGCGCCAGTTGGCGTTCCGGGGTGATCATGATATCAGGACCCGCGGCTTCACACGAAATCGGCCCGATCCAGGCCCAATCCCACGTGGCGTCACCGCGCGGACCAGGCCCGAGACTCAACACCAGCCGGCCGCTGATCTTTGGCGGGATTTCGATTCGCGCGGTCTGCGGGCCACGATGCTCGGGATGGTTGAACGGCGTTAGTAGCTGGGAAAAGAGCGGATGCGTTTTCCCATCATCGCCGATCAGCGCGAGCGAAAATTCCACGCCATCAGAATGACCGTCTTTCGCGGTGTAGGCGCCTTCCTCGATGCCGTAGTGCAACGTCAACGCGGCGAGTGCGGGCGGACGCAGCCATTCGATGCGGCCGGGCGTTTGCACATTCCACGCACCCTTTGGTTTTTGTTTAAGCGCCTGGCTTGTTTCCGACACAGCCACGAGCGGCGAGGTCACGCGCTCGCCGAGACGCAACTCCGGTCCGGCGTCGTTTGTCTGCAGATCGCTGATCTCGATGCGATCAGCGTCGGTGTTGTTGCGTTCGCCCGGTAGAAAACGCAGATAGACCCGGCCCGGCCCGTGACCGGTGGGCAACGGGAGCCGGACGCGCTGCGGTTCCTGATCGCGCCCTGACGTCAGCGGATGAAGCCGTTGCAAAAGAAGTCGCGTTCGATGGCCGTCGGTCTCCGCGAATTCGGCAACGAGGTCGTAGCCGTCGCTCAGCATTTGGGCCGGCTCGACCAGTTGATGAACGAAGGAAATTTTTTGAACGTCCGGTGGGCAGTCGTAGACGAGTTCGGCCGGCGCCAAGATGCGCCATGTTTCCGATCCACGACGCTCGAATGGGCCGCCTTGCGCATCGACGGCGACGGGCGGGCGAGAGACACCGTTGAGGTGCAGCGCAGGGCCTGGTGCGCCAGTGGCGTCCAGCTCGCGCAGATACGCTAAAAAATCGAATGCCGGGCTGATGCGCCGACCCGATTTCGTGGTGATCACCGCGCGGTAAGTTGGCGCTGGCGCGGTCAGCCGGGCGGCGAAGAATAACACGTTCACGGGCCGATCGGCAGGATGATTCAGCGAGGCAATCGGCTGGGTGTCGGCGTAAAGTTCGATCCTGCTGACTCCCGCGGGCGCACTGACGCGAATGCCGGGCGGCTCACCCTGCCGGAAAGCATTGAACCCGGTCAGCGCGATGTTCGAGTCCACCGGCAGCGAGGGTTCCAACTTTGCTGTTGAAGGCATCAAGCGACGAAAGAGTCGCAGGTCCATTGTATCCGGATCGCCGATGCTCACCTGGGCGTATTCCGAAGTCACGATGGACCAGAGAGGCGGTTGGGCGTTCAGCGGATATTTAACATAGCCGCGTGTTCCCAAGGTATCGACGATAACGGTGGGTGGCTGGCGGCGGAGGTCGTCCGTGAGGTTTTTCCATGCATCGGGGACAACGGCGTAGCGCGTATTGATCAGCGGATCGATGTTGGTCCACGGGATCAGGCCGGTCACGTAATTCGTATAAATGTAGCGGGTGCTGGGCAGGCGTTTGGCGGCCAGATAAAATTCTGGAAAATAGCCCCAGATGAAAATGCGTTCGGAGGGGGCGGCGTGCGCCTGCACAACTCGGCCGAGTTTGTAGTAGTTCACGTCGTCGGTCGGCGTTAGCTTGCGAGTGAAACGGACAACAT
>DAITQE010000649.1:0-2762 GCA_036833235.1 Opitutus sp. | reverse complement strand
GTCGTCATCTCCGGCGCGATAGCCTCACTCACTGACGACGTCGTGAAGGAACACCTGCAGGTTTGAGATGAAGAGCTCAGAGCGGAGAGCTAAGAGCCAAGAGCAAAAACGAAGAAACTTAATCTTGGTTTGCCGCATTCCCAGCTCTCAGCTCTAGACTCTCAGCTCCCAGCTCCCATTATCTGCAGCCATGCACCTGACCCCACGCGAACGCGAAAAACTCCTGATCGTGACCGCCGCCGATTTGGCGCGTCGGCGCCAGGCGCGCGGCCTGAAGCTGAATTATCCGGAAGCGATCGCGATCATCACGTATGAGGTGATTGAAGGCGCGCGCGATGGTCGCTCGGTCGCCGACTTGATGAGCTACGGTACAACGATTTTGAAAGTCGCTGACGTGATGGAAGGCGTTCCCGAAATGATCCACGACGTGCAAGTCGAAGCGACGTTCCCCGACGGCACAAAGCTCGTGACGGTGCACAACCCGATCCGTTGAATCGGGAAAACTCCAGACACCAACGTCCAAATTCCAAAAATGATGAACCACTGCCGTACTCACCGCTTCGCCGTTTGGAAATTGGAGCTTGGATCTTGGCGCTTCGCCGCAGGCGTATGATTCCCGGAGAATACATCATCGCGTCACCCGAGACGCCGCTGTCTGCCAATGTCGGTCTGGAAACAAAAGCCATGCGCGTCGCCAACACCGGCGATCGCCCGATTCAGGTCGGTTCACACTATCATTTCTTCGAGACCAACGAGGCTCTCCGCTTTGATCGCGCAGCCGCTCGCGGCTTCCGTCTGAACATTCCCGCCGGCACCGCCGTCCGTTTCGAAGCTGGCGACACGAAGGAAATCGAACTCGTCGCGCTCGCCGGCACCCGCGAAGTCTACGGCCTAAACGCCAAAGTGAATGGCAAGCTCTGACTAGTTACACAGAGGTCACGAGAGGACGCACCGAGAACACAGAGCCAAACCAACGATTTCCTCCGTGACCTCTGTGAAACCCTCTGCGTTCTCTGTGTAACCGGATCGAAATAATTTTCTTCGATGTCTCTCAAACTCACTCGTCGCCAATACGCCGAAATGTTCGGCCCCACCGTCGGTGATCGCGTTCGGCTCGCCGACACGGAGTTGTTCGTCCAAGTCGAACGCGACCTCATCGCCGAGGGTGGCGGTTATGGAAACGAAATCAAATTCGGCGGCGGCAAAGTGATCCGCGACGGCATGGGCCAGTCGCCGACCGCGCTGGATGCGGAGTGCCTCGATCTCATCATCACCAACGCGCTGATTCTCGATCCGATCCTCGGCGTGATCAAAGCCGACATCGGCATCAAACACGGGCTCATCGTCGGCGTCGGCCACGGGGGAAATCCCGGAATCCAGAGCGGGCTCGGCTCCGTTTACGTGGATCCTCGAACCGGAAAGAAAAACCCAATGATCGTGGGCGCGGCGACGGAAGTGCTCGCGGGCGAAGGCTGCATCGTCACGGCGGGCGGGATCGATTCGCATATTCATTTTATTTGTCCGCAACAAATCGATGAAGCAATCAGCGCCGGCATCACCACGATGCTCGGCGGCGGCACGGGGCCGGCGACTGGCACGTTTGCGACGACGTGTACGCCTGGAGCGTGGAACCTTCACCGCATGCTCGAAGCGGCGGAAGGTTATCCGATGAATCTCGGTTTCCTCGGCAAAGGAAACTGCGGCACGCCGGAGCCGTTGCGCGAGCAAGTCCTCGCCGGCGCGATCGGCCTAAAACTCCACGAAGACTGGGGCACCACGCCCGCGGCCATCGACGTGTGCCTCGGCGTGGCGGACGAGTTGGATGTCCAAGTCGCGATTCACACCGACACATTGAACGAGTCCGGCTTCGTCGAAGCGACGATCAAGGCGTTCAAGGGACGGACGATTCATACGTTCCATTCGGAAGGCGCCGGGGGCGGCCACGCGCCGGATATCATTCGCGTGTGTGGCGAGGCCAACGTGCTGCCGTCGTCCACAAATCCGACGCGTCCCTTCACCGTGAACACGATCGATGAGCACCTCGACATGCTCATGGTCTGCCATCATCTCGACTCGAAAATTCCGGAAGATGTTGCGTTCGCCGAATCACGCATCCGGCCGGAGACGATCGCCGCGGAGGACTGTCTCCATGATTTGGGTGCGATCGCGATGATGTCATCCGACTCGCAGGCGATGGGGCGGATTGGAGAAGTGATTATTCGCACGTGGCAGACGGCGCACAAAATGAAGACGCAGGTCGGCGTGCTGAGCGGTCCCACGCATGGCGCCGCCGACAATTTTCGCGCGCTGCGTTATCTCGCGAAGTACACAATCAATCCCGCGGTGGCGCATGGTATCGCGCATATTGTCGGTTCGCTCGAAGTCGGGAAACTCGCCGACCTCGTTGTCTTCAAGCCAGCGTTGTTCGGCGTGAAACCCGAGCTTGTGCTCAAAGGCGGTTTCATCGCATGGGCGAACATGGGCGACCCGAATGCGTCGATTCCGACGCCACAGCCAACGTTTTATCGTCCACAATTCGGCGCGGCCGGTCGTGCGCTGGCATCGACGAATGTGACGTTTGTTAGCCAGGCCTCGCTCGATGGTGGCGTATTGAAAGACCTTGGACTGCGCCGCCGCTTGGAGCCGGTGAAGAGCTGCCGAAAAATCGGCAAGAAGGACATGGTCCTCAATGACGCGCTGCCAAAAATCGAAGTGGACCCCGAGACCTACACCGTGAAAGCCGATGGTCGCGTGCTCACGTG
>DAITQE010000648.1:2160-2765 GCA_036833235.1 Opitutus sp. | reverse complement strand
CCTCGCACTTGTCCCTCGGAAACCACGCTCGCGTCGCCTCGAATCCCACCAAAGCCCGGTACACGCGTCCCGCCACTCTGCGGTTCGCAAGCCCCGGAAGCGCATTCGGTTCCATAACCACCAAAGGAGTGCCGCACAACAGTGCTGCCGCCATCACCGGCCCCGCAACATAGCCGCCCATGCTAAATACCGCTCCCGGCCGAAACCGTCGTAACAGCTGCCACGCAGCGCCTATGCTCGCGGGCAACAGCGCCGCCGTTTGGATTTGCCTCCGCAGTCCCACGCGTTTCAGCGCACCGCTACGAATGAATTCAATTTCGAAACCCGACTCCGGCACCAACCGCGACTCCATTCCTTGTTGACTGCCCACAAACAGCAGCCTGTGTCCTCGCTCGCGCAACACCCGCGCCACCGCCAGCGCAGGAAATACGTGACCTCCCGTGCCGCCTCCCGTCATCACAAACGAGTACGGCAAAGCATCCCCCGCATCAGCATCTCCTCCCTTGCATCCGCACCCGAAGCCCCGAACCAAGTGACGTGTTCGCTTCTTACGCCGCATGCTCGCTCACGCTCAACAGCATTCCCATCGACACCAATGTGCTCAA
>DAITQE010000648.1:0-2150 GCA_036833235.1 Opitutus sp. | reverse complement strand
CAACAGCGAGCTTCCGCCATAGCTGATGAACGGAAGCGGAATCCCTTTGTTTGGCACCAGGTCGAGCACCACGCTCATATTGATCAAGGCCTGCACTACAACCAGCACCGTGACGGTGAGAGCGAGATATCGCCCGAAATCATCCGCCGCGTGGAAGTAGACCCACATGCCGCGCCACAGCACAACCAGAAATCCGCACAACAGGAGGCCACAGCCGAGCAATCCGGTCTCCTCCCCCACAACTCCGTATATGAAGTCCGTATGCGCCTCCGGCAAATAGAGCATTTTCTGTTTGCTCTCCATCAGCCCCAGTCCGGCGACGCCGCCCGACCCGACAGCGATTTTTGCCTGGCGCTGCTGGTAACCCGGATCGCTCGTCGAAGCCGTCTTTTTCGCGTACTCGAGAATGCGCCCTTGCGGGTCGAGTTTCGCCAGCAGCTTATGGTCCTTATCTATGAACTCGACCGCGCGCGCCAGCCGATACGGTTTCATGGCGATGAATCCGACTCCCAGCAGTGCAGCCAAAACTGCGCACACGATGAGATACCGGGACTCTAAGCCCGCCACGAAAAGCACCGCCATGCTCGTCGCGACGATCACGACAGCGGTTCCAAGATCCGCAACGGCCACGGCAAGCGCGATCACGGAGATCGAGACCGCGATCGGACGTAGCGTGTGTCTATCGTTCACGACGCCCAAGCGCCGGGAGAGGAAAAACGCCAGGAACAACGCTAACGCCGGTTTTGCCAGCTCCGAAGGTTGCAGCGAGAACGGCCCGGCTTTCAACCAGCGGTGGCTCGAGCCGTCGGTGAAATAAACCAAAAGCAGGAGCAACAAAACCACGCCCAATCCAGCAAACGCGCATCTCGGGTCGTTCCACCGCCGGTAATCGCGCTTCATGCAGTACAGCAGTATGAGAAACGAAAATATGGCCCACCCCAGCTGCCGCACAAAGAAATATGTGCTTGAGACGTGATATTTCAGTTCCGCCACTATCGACGACGCGCTATATACCATTACCAAGCCGAAACAGACCAGACACAGTACGGTCAGGAATAAAATCCAATCGGTTTTGAGCCGTTGCGCCATTTTTTCTTAAAACAATTCTGACACTAATTGTTTGAACGTGCTTCCTCGTTGTTCATAGTTCTCGAACTGGTCGAAGCTGGCGCAAGCCGGGGCAAGCAGTACGACATCGCCAGCCGCCGCATGCTCTCGCGCGTATTTCACTGCCTCCGCCAACGTGCCGCAATCGATTACCGGCACGGCATCCAGCAATGCTTTTTTGATCAGTTGCGCCGCTGCATGGGGATACGGCGGTTCCGCCCCAATCAATAACGCGGCTTTGGCCCGCTGCCGGAGTGCGGCGCGCAACGGCGTGTAATCGCTTCCTTTATCCTTGCCGCCCAGAATGATCCACAAGCCCTCCGGAAATGCATCAACGGCCTTCAACGTCGCGTCCACGTTCGTCGCCTTCGAATCGTTGTAATAATCAACACCCTCCAGATTGCGCACGTATTCAAGCCGATGCTCCACCCCCGGGAAGGACTCAACGGCCGCGGCAATACCGTCCAGAGTCGCGCCCGCCAAACGCGCGATCACTGCGGCGGCCATGACGTTCTCAACGTTGTGCAGCCCCCGCAACCTTATTTGGCAGCGCTTCAGAAACGGCCGGTCATTGAAACACAGCTCGTCCCGGTTCATCCAAACGCCTTGCGGAACCATCTCTGATGTGCTGAACCAATACACTTCCGCCTTCGTTCGGCTCGCATAGGTACGGCACGTTCTGTCGCTATAATTCAGCACGGCAAAATCGCCCGCCCGTTGCGTCTCGAACAGACGCGACTTGGCGTTTGCATATCCCTCAAACGTGTAATGCCGGTCTAGATGGTCGGGCGTCACGTTCAGACAAGCTGAGATTTGCGCTCTGAAACGAGAAATCGATTCGAGTTGAAAACTTGACAGCTCGATCACATTCCACTGCTGCTCAGCTGATGACTCGACCATCGACGTCACCGCCCGGCCGATGTTTCCGCCCACCTGGCAAGCGATCCCACATTGCTCGAGCAAATGCCCGGTCAACGCCGTTGTGGTTGTTTTACCGTTCGATCCCGTGATTCCGATTACTGGTCCTTTCAAAAAATAAGAAG
>DAITQE010000647.1:0-2771 GCA_036833235.1 Opitutus sp. | reverse complement strand
CTGCCGCAAAAAACGTAGTCGGCCGTTCATCAGCGACGCCGTCCGCTACCTCCCGCATGATTTTCACCTCTCCAACCCCCCTCGCCTTCATGCTCCTTGGTGCTCTCTCCCTCAGCGCCCGCGAAGACTGGCAGAATCCGAAAGTAATCGGCATCGGCACCTTACCGCCCCGTGCCACGTCGATCTCCTTCCCGGATGAAGCAGCCGCCCGGCAAATATCCATCTCCGCCTCGCCGCGCTTCTTCAGTCTCAACGGGTCATGGAAGTTCAACTACGTTCCCCTCCCCGCCAACGCACCCGCGATTGACGCCGCCGCGTTCGACGATTCCTCGTGGAAAGCGATCGAAGTTCCCGGTAATTGGGAAATGCAGGGTTGGGGCATCCCAATCTACACGAATTCAATTTATCCGTTCGAGCCGGTGAATCCGCCATTCGTGCCTGCGGACGACAACCCAGTCGGCAGCTATCGTCGGACATTTCAGCTGCCTGCGAAATGGGCTGGCCAGCAAGTCACGCTACATTTCGACGGCGTATCGTCGGCGTTTTACTGCTGGCTCAACGGCGAGCGGGTGGGTTTTCACAAGGGCAGCCGCGTCCCCGCAGAATTCGATGTCACCGCGCTCGTGAAACCCGGAGCGAACGTTCTCGCGGTGCAAGTGTACCGCTGGAGCGATGCCAGTTATCTCGAGGATCAGGACCACTGGCGGCTGAGCGGGATTTTTCGCGAGGTCTATCTCGCCGCGTCGCCGAAATTCCAACTCTACGACTTCTTTGTCCAAACGGACCTCGATGACGCCTATCGTGACGCCGAATTAAAAATTCACGCCACCGTCCGAAATTTCGGAACAGTCGCTCCAAAAGGCTGGATGCTCGAAGGCCGGCTCTACGACGATCAAGGCGCCGAGGTTTTTCCACAGCCGATTTCTGTTGCCGTGGACAAACTCGTCACGCGCGAGTGGCTGCACCGCGGAAATGTGCCGTTCGACGATCTCCACGCGCACATCAAAAGCCCAAAAAAATGGACAGCCGAAACGCCGAATCTTTACACGCTCACGCTCGCGTTGAAGAACGACGCCGGCGAAATCATTGAGGCGCGGAGCTGTCGAGTCGGATTCCGCAAAGTAGAGATCAAGGATCGGCAACTCTTGATCAACGGTCGCTCCGTAAAACTCTACGGCGTAAACCGCCACGATTTTCATCAGCTCAAAGGGAAGACCGTACCGGAGGAAACGATGGTGAAGGACGCAATGCTGATGAAGCAGCTCGATTTCAACGCCGTCCGCACCTCACACTACCCGAACAATCCGCGCTGGCTGGAGCTCTGCGATGAATTTGGTCTCTACGTAATCGACGAGGCCGACCTCGAAACTCACGGCGTCGGTGCCAGGCTTTCCAACGATTCCGACTGGACGGCGGCGTTTATCGATCGCGCGCAGAACCTTGTGGAGCGCGACAAAAATCACGCCTGCGTCATCGCGTGGTCTCTCGGCAACGAGAGCGGCTCCGGGCCGAACCACGCCGCCATGGCCGGCTGGATCAAGGAATACGATCACACGAGATTCGTGCATTACGAAGGGGCACAGGGAAACACCGGTCGCGCCGACTTCGATCAACGGCCCGACCGTCCTTACGTGGACGTGATCAGCCGCATGTACAATGACATCGGCACGCTCGTCAAATGGGCGAATGACCCGCGCGAGACGCGCCCCGTAATGTGGTGCGAATACGCACACGCCATGGGCAACTCGCTCGGCAATTTCTACAAATACTGGGACTCGATCCGCAGCAACGATCACATGATCGGGGCGTTCATCTGGGACTGGACCGACCAGGGACTCCTGCGCACCGACAAGAACGGAAAAAAATATTGGGCGTACGGCGGCGACTCCGGCGACCGCATCAACTCCGGAAATTTTTGTTTCAACGGAATTCTCAGCCCCGATCAGACTGTGAAGCCAGAAGGCTGGGAGGCAAAGAAAGTCCAGCAGCGGGTCGTCATCACGCGAGTCGCGGGCTTCAACAACCGGTTCCGCGTGGTGAGCTGGCACGACTTCATCGATCTCTCGAACTATCAAATCGCATGGGAGCTGGCCGAAAACGGAAACGTGATCGAGCGCGGCGAGCTTCCACCGCTGCACACACCTCCACGCGGCACGGACACGATCGAGCTGCCGTGGCCCGAGCCGCAGGCGAAGCCCGGCTCCGAATATCACGCGAAGATCATTTTTCGCCTGAGCGAGGACACGGTTTGGGCGAAGAAAGACCATGTCGTCGCATGGGAGCAGTTCCCGATTCCGTTTGCCTCGGCACCCGCGCCATTTGCCAGAGACGATGACGCGCCTCCTCTTTCGATCGACGAATCGGCGGCCTCGATCGCGGTCAAAGGGAGCGGTTTCTCAATCGTATGGAGCAAGACGACCGGCGCATTGCAGTCCTACAAACTGGGCAACGCCGAGATCATCACGTCTCCGCTGCGGCCGAATTTTTGGCGTCCACTCACCGACAATGACATTGGCGGACACATGCCCTCCCGCAGCGGCATCTGGAAGGACGCCGCCGAGGAGATCTCGGTTCGCAACGTCACGGTTTTCCGCGTTGGCGATCGCCTCGCAAAAATCGTCTTCGCGCTCGATCTGCCGCGTGTGCGATCTACGTGGACCGCGAGCTACACCGTCCACGGGAGCGGCGAAGTCGCGGTCGAGAACGATTTCGACGCCGCCACCGGTCTGCCTGATTTGCCGCGCATCGGTCTGCAGCTTCAAATCGCTTCG
>DAITQE010000646.1:0-2774 GCA_036833235.1 Opitutus sp. | reverse complement strand
CTGCTCGAAGGAGCCGCCGGCGAGCATCCCCGGGCAGCACTGCCCCCGGAGCGCGCTGCCGAGCCGTTCAAAGTCGTCGCGAATCTTCCTTACGCCATCACGACGCCGTGGCTCGACGCCGTTCTCGCCGGCCCGCTACCTGAACGGATCGTCGTGATGCTACAGCAGGAAGCCGCTCAACGGTATGTCGCCGTGCCGGGCTCCAAGACATTCGGTGCGATTTCAATTTTCTTGCAATCCGCTTACACGGTTGCTCCCGGCCATAAAGTCGAGGCGTCCTGCTTTTATCCGCGACCCGACGTGGACTCCTATTTGCTCCACTTGGTTCGCCGCCCGATTCCATACATTTTTCCGGTCAAAACCAAGGAGCTCATCCGCTCCTGCTTCCAACAACGACGGAAACAGATCGGCGGCCTGCTGCGGGAGCGACTTCCGGACCATGGCGCCACCTGGATTGCGCATTTGGCAGCCGCCGGGCTCTCCGCCCAAGCGCGTCCCGAAGCAATTCCGACGGAACTTTGGCGCGCTCTAGCGGTTAGAGATTCCGAGCATGCTTGAAACCGCCCTGCCATAGCCTACTGATATGAGAATGCTTCGTCTGTTATTCGCCGCGTTCATCGTATCTACCGTCTCACTCCCCGCTCAGACCGGCGGGCCGCATGAGCTTTTCGGGAAGGTTGACGGCAAAACCTACATCTCGCCCACGGGCGCGTTCAAAGTCACCGTCCCGGTGCTCCCCGAACTCGGCGGTCGCGTCATCGACATGGAAAATGTCGTTACCTTTCAGGACGACTTCAACGTGCTTTGCACGATTGCCGCGTTTCCGATGGATGCGACGCAGCGCTGGGAACTTTCGACCCGCGGGCTGAAGGACTATCTGGCGTATTTCTTCGCCAATTACGTGATGCCGGATTTCCAGCAGACGTTCTCCGGCGCCCGCGCGGAAAGCGCCAAATTCGTTCCCAGTGTGGCGGAAGGTTCCCTGCTCGTGTACACGCTGCTCCCGGGCGGCTCGATGTTCGCCCACAAGCTGACGTTCGTCACCCCCGATGAACGTCTGCCCGATGCCAAACGCGGCAATCTCGTCTTCGTGCGCAACGGATGGATTTTTGTAATGAGCGTTGAACTTGCCGAGCGGATAATCGAACGCAGCACCTACCATAAAACAACCGCTGAAGAAGACGCCATTCTGCGTCGGCGACTGATCGATCTCCTCGGTAAAATCGAGTTTACGCCCACCGCCACGCCCGCGGATTGACCGCTCGGTCGGCATTCAGGTCGTGAAGTCGGAGCTGATAGTGCGGAACGCGGTGGCAGCCGATCTGCCCGCGATCGTTGCAATTTATAATTCAATCGTTCCCGGCCGAATGGTCACAGCAGACCTGGAGCCTATCACGGTCGAAAGTCGCGTCCCTTGGCTCGATGCCCACGATCCGGCGCGCCGGCCGATTTGGGTCGTTCAGGACAGGGCCGAAGTCATCGCGTGGTTGAGCTTCGATACTTTTTATGCGCGTTGTGCGTATGACGGCACCGCGATGATCGCCATCTACGTGGCCGAATCGCGACGCGGCGCCGGTCTCGGCCGTTTCCTCCTCGAGCGAGCGATCGCGCACGCTCCGACCATCGGGCTTCGTGTGCTGCTCGGCTACATCTTTGCTCACAACGAACCGAGTCTGCGGCTCTTCGAGAAATTTGGCTTCGAACGTTGGGCGCATCTCCCGGGTGTCACGCGACTCGACGGCGTTGACCGCGACGTGATCATCATGGGCAAACGCGTCGCGCCGTAGACATCTGCGTAGCCCTGCGCGGGAGCGCAGGGATCCCGCCGCTCCCGCGGCGGGATACGACGGAGCTGTTTCTCAGCAGCCGAGAGTCCAGAGTCGGGCAGAATGTGAGCTCATCGCACCGCCATTCACTCAACCGTGGACTCGAAAACATAACTGCCCGCTTCGACAGAATAGATCGAGCGACCGTCTTCACGGCGGAGAAAAGTGACACCGCGGCTTCGCTCAGCTGGCTGCGCGCTTTCGGAGACGGTTGCCGCGTCGCGCGCCGGCACGAAAACCGTCGCGGTCGTGTTGGCTGGAATTTTAACCGCCAATTTCAGTTTGCCGTTCGCGCGATCCCACCGCACTGCGATCGGACCGTGGATCGAATCATACTCCGCTTCGACCCACGTCAGGTCGCCGACGATGGCAGGTTTGATGACGATTTTCTTGAATCCAGGCCCAGTCGGATCGGATGCGATTCCGGCAAGATCGTGGTAAAACCATTCGATCACTTGCCCGAGCATGAAGTGATTCTGAGACGCTTCGCGACTCGCTTGCCAGGATTCAGCGAGCGCAGTCGCGCCTTCCTTCAGTTGATAACCGTAGCCGGGTTTTTCGTCCTGGTTGATAAGTCGATAGATCACGTCCGATCGATCTGAATTGGCCAACGCGCGGAGCAAATAACGAAAGGCCACATCACCCGCGGTGGCGTAGCCAAGTCGCTCGATATCGCGCACGAGGGCGTCCGTGACCGCCTCCTTGTCGGCCGCATCGATCAACTGCATTGCCAGTGGAATCGCCAGAGACGCCTGCGAGGCAGTGCCGTAAAGTCCGTCGGATGGCCGGCGAAATTTCGCGATGTACGAGCGTTTGATCTCCGCCGCACGCTCGGCGAAGTGTCGGGCATCTTTGGCTTGCCCCAACACGTCTGCAATGCGCCCCAGCGTGCGCGCATCCTCATAGAAAAAAGCCGTCGCAGTGATCGGAGCCGGTGTAAGATTGGCC
>DAITQE010000645.1:0-2784 GCA_036833235.1 Opitutus sp. | reverse complement strand
CCGATTCGTCCATTACACCAACGCCCACCCGGATGCGGCGGCTTCACGCCTATCGCGTACTTTGGGCGATCGCGGCGGCGGTGCTCGTGCTCGATCAGCTCACAAAATGGCTGATTGTTCAGCGGTTGCCGTTCCCAACGTATGGTGAGCCCGGCGCGATCCGGGTTATCCGCGGCTTTCTTTACATCGTTCACGTCGGCAACACGGGGGCCGCGTGGAGTATGTTTTCGGGTCAAGGCGTGATTCTCGCCGGCCTCGCCGTCGCTACGCTGGTGGCGATCGTCATCTGGCGTCGGGCCCTTGGGCTTCGGGACCGTCTCGCGCAAATCTGCTTCGGGCTCCTCTGCGGCGGCATTGCGGGCAACTTGATCGACCGGCTACTCCACGGTCACGTCATAGATTTCATCGACGTTCATCTCGGCACGTATGTGTACCCGACGTTCAACGTCGCCGATTCGGGCATCTGCGTCGGTGTGATTATCTATCTCTGGCACTCGTTCCGTAATACCGAGTGAGGAAGCTCGATTGAGAAGCTCCAAAAGCCAACCTCGAAGCTCCATTGAATCTTCAAACTCCAACGTTCAAAACGGCGGATTTTGGATGTTTCTGTTTTGAAGCTGGAATTTGTAGGCTGCCAGCTCGCTGGCGCGATTGAAACGCGAGCGAGCTCGCGGCCTACGAGGCTCTCGATTACGTTACCAAAGCAAAGACTGCGGGCGGACTTGAAGTTTGAAGGTTGGAAATTTCACTGAACATTGAAGCTTGGCGTTTGGCGTTTGGCGTTTGGAGCGTCGCGTTGCGCGCGGCACCGCGCGATCACTCCACATTCGCAATCTGTTCGCGAACACGCTCGAGCTCATTCTTCAGCTCGATGACGGCTTTCGAAATCGTAAGATCGTTGGCTTTGCTTCCAATCGTGTTCACCTCGCGGCCGATCTCCTGCAGGATGAACTCGGCTTTGCGGCCAATCTCGGCGTTCGATTTCAACAACGCCACGAACTGCTCGAAATGACTCCTGAGCCGCGTTAGCTCCTCGGTTACGTCACAGCGGTCCGCGAAGAGCGCAATTTCCCGGAGCACCCGCTCATCGTTCACATCGAGTTCGAGTCCCGCCTGTCGTAAGCGCTGTAACAAGAGTTCGCGGTAGTTCGGCGCCACGAGCGGCGCACGCGCTGCGACGGCATCCACCAGCCCGCGCAGCACATTGAGCCGCGCGAGCAAATCCACCAGCAACGCCTCGCCTTCCTGCGCCCGCATCGCGACAAACCCGCGCAAGGCTTCCGCCACACAATCGGCGACGACAGGTGCTGCCTCTTCTGCAGCCGGCAGCTCCGCGGACTTTCTCTGCGAATTTGCAATCGACCACAGCAACTCGGGCGTAGGCGCGAACTCGATACCCCGCGCAATTGCCAGCGCCGCCAGCCGATCGATCGCTGCGTGCACCTCCGTTTCATCCCACAGAATTTCACTCGCACCGCGTGCGCCCGTCAGCTCGACCACCACATGGATCCGCCCGCGCGATGCCGCATTTCGGACCAGCTCACCGACGCCCGCCTCCAAACTTTCCCAATCTTCGGGAAGATTGATCGCAAGATCCAGCGTCTTGCGGTTCACTGAACTCACCTGCGTCGTCAGCGTGTGGCTGCCAATCGCCGCTGTCGCCCGCCCGTAACCAGTCATGCTTTTCATCGAGGACAGGAAAGCCGATGATTAGGCGAATGGCACGGCCAGATTCTAGCAATTGCAACCGATCCGACGAAGTGAGCCCTAAACCTGCGCGCCCAACATTTTCGCCACTTGGTTCACGTCTTTGTCGCCGCGTCCCGAGAGATTGATAATCAGAACCTCGTCCTTCCGCATTGCTTTCGCACGTTTGAAACCATGCACGAGCGCGTGCGCGCTCTCGAGCGCCGGAATGATCCCCTCCAGGCGCGAGCAAAGTTGAAATGCCTCGAGAACTTCATCGTCGCATGCGTATGCGAAATCGATCCGCTTTCGTTCGCGGTAGTACGCGTGCTCCGGCCCGATCGCCGCGTAATCAAGCCCGGCGCTCACCGAATGGGTCAACTCGATCTGGCCGTCCGGATTCTGTAAAATGTACGTCTTCGCGCCTTGCAAGACACCCAGTTTACCGCCTTCAAAACGCGCCGCGTGTTCGCCGCGCTTGATACCGCGACCACCAGCTTCAACGCCGATGAGTCGAACCGACGGCTCCTCGAGAAAGTCGAAGAAGAAGCCAATGGCGTTCGAGCCTCCGCCGACGCACGCGATCATCTCGTCCGGTAACCGGCCTTCCCGCGCGAGGATTTGCTCTTTGGTTTCCTGGCCAATCACGCGATGAAAATCCCGCACCATCATCGGATACGGGTGCGCGCCGAGCGCTGAACCGAGGATGTAGTGCGTACCCCGCACATTCGTCACCCAGTCGCGCATCGCCTCGTTTACCGCGTCTTTCAATGTCTTCTGGCCTGACTCAACGCTGCGAACTTCGGCCCCCATCAACCGCATGCGAAAAACATTCAGCGCCTGCCGTTCCATATCCACTGAGCCCATGTACACCACGCACTCCAAACCGAACTTTGCACAAACTGCCGCCGTCGCGACGCCATGCTGTCCCGCGCCGGTTTCCGCGATCACTCGCTTCTTGCCCATTCGACGCGCGAGCAAGGCCTGACCGAGCGCGTTATTGATTTTGTGAGCTCCGGTGTGCAGCAGATCCTCGCGTTTCAGGTAAATCTTCGCGCCACCGCAATGTTCGGTCAGTCGCTGCGCGTAATACAGTTC
>DAITQE010000644.1:0-2800 GCA_036833235.1 Opitutus sp. | reverse complement strand
CACGCGATCCGATCTGCCTCGCGATTAATTTGCGGCGCCGAGCCGAGAACGCCGGTTCTGAAAGGTCTTTTCCCTTGAGCCAGACGCTGGGCAAGGGCCAGCGCTCCTTTGTCCGCAGGAAACGATTCAGCCGGCACTTCGTTCTCCCCTTCCGTCATCAATAGATGAGGCAGCTTTTGCCACGTGAGTGGATCGCTTCCAGCGCCCAATGGCTTTTGCGGCGAAACCATTCCGTCGAACGCAACGAACCGCTCGCTCAGCACCAAATCTCCCGCGTGCAACGAGCGATCGTGCGGGCGAGCGAGACCGTAAACGAAAATCAAACGCGGCGCATGAAGACGAATGGCGAGCGTCGTGGCCGCGACGGCGTTGAGTGGGTCGCCCTCGGAGCGCGTTAGGGCGACGGATTTTCCAGCGAGGCTCCCGGTCCAAATGGTCCAGGCTTTGTGCTGCTCGATCTGCGGGTTTTCGAGTCGATTGATGAACGGCTGCAAGAGCTCGTTGTCCGCGGCAATCATCAACAGATCAACCGGACTGGGCGGCGCCGCCGTGGCGAGCGTCACAATCCAGAGCAGCACGATGAGCGTGACGCTTTTTTTCATGGGGAGGTCGCAACCGCCGACGGCGCTGCTTGCTCGAAGTCTTTCCAATTTTCCACGATGGCATGCACCACGCGGCAGCCGACGCGATGAGCGGCATCGAGAGCTGGCAAATACGCGGAGTAGCCGTCGACCGTATCACCGGCAAGACTGGCAGCCGCGCTGCCACCGGGTGGCGGCATGTCGAAGTTGCTGGCGGTTCGCAGCACCAACGCACGCTCCCGATCCGTCCTGCCGGCGTGGGTGAGATTCTCCAGCGCGCGCAGCACGCCGCTGTCTTCCATTGCAGTGGTGACAAAGTTTCCGCTGCCATCGGTGTAGTAGCGGGTCCACGCGTTAGCCCATTGATCTAGCAATTGGCCGTGCCAGTACGTGCTCGCCGCGAGATTCGCGCCGATCAGGACAAACGGCGGTCGTTGGGCGTTGGGTGTGGACGTGTACCTGGTGCGAAGTTTCTGCAGCGTCGTATTGTCAGCGAGTGGCGTATCCTTGGTCAGCGAGTAAGCCCAGTTAACCAGGGCGGGATTAAGTTTGAAGGCGTGACCAACCGGCTGGCCTTCAACTTCGCGCGGCTGTTCGTAGGGTTTGGTTTTTCCCAAGGGAACGTATCCAGTTTCCCATCCCGCCGGAAGTTCGCGGGCATCGATCTCATGGGACAAATCGCCATCGACAACGTAGTCTGCCCAGACCGCTGATCCCAGGCTCGCGTCCGCGGGATCGACACCTGCAATCCCGGCCACAAGCCAGTAACTTCGGCGAAGATCAAAGCGTGGATCGAGACCGAGCGCCATCACGGACGCCGCGGCGTTGGTGTTGCCCATGCCGGCGGCGATGGCGATCACTGAGCCATCGGCATTCATGCGGACATCGTGATAGGCGGCGGGGAGCGGAATCACGCGGTCGAGGTGTTCGCGTTCGATCCAATTTTGGAGTTCGCCGGGTGTGTCGCCGGTGTCCGCGCCGACTTCGAAGAGCGCGACCACGACGACTTTTGGATGAAACATGGCGTCTGCGGCCCGAATGTTCGGAGGCAAACTCGCGAGAGCGACGCACGCATAGAGGATGTGGCGATAGATCATGGGAAGCTTCGTAAACGGTCGCCAAAGCACGGTCCGTGCCGCAGTTGAGTTGGTCTGCGTGGCGCCACGTCGTTTTCAAGTCGTTAACTGGTATGTGACCTGCTTTTCGCGACTCGGCTAATTTCTAACACCACTAATGAAAAAACTATTCACTTCCTGCCTTTGTGCAGCGTTGGGGGCAGCTGCGATGACACTACACGTCTCAGCCCAAACGGATTCGGCAGCGACGGCTGAAGACGCCGTGCAACTCGAGCGGGTCAACGTCAGCGAGGTCCCGCTGGCGCAGCAAATCCTTCCAACTTCGCGTCCTTTCAATTCGGTGTTCGGTACCGACGACAACATCGTCGATGTGCCACGCAACGTGACGATTATTTCGCGACAACAGCTCAGCGACATCAACATCTCGAGTGTGCTCGATTTCGCGAAGCTCACGTCCAGTTCCTACACGACCACCAATTTCGGTGCACCAGCGAACCCGAGCATCCGTGGTCAGATCGCGGATCTCTTCATCAACGGCGTCCGTGGCCGCACGACATCCAACGGCAACGGCCTGCCGCTCGATTTCAATTCCGTCGAGTCCGTCAACATCGTCAAAGGTCCGGCCACCGCCGTGCAGGGAACTTCGATGTACGTTGGCGGCTTCGTCGATCTCATCACGAAACGCCCCTACTTTGACGGCTTCAAGGGTTCAATCAGCACCACGGTCGGTTCTTATTCGCAGAAGGAATGGAATATCGACGTGGGCGGTCCGCTCTCCAAGCAGCTCGCGTATCGCTTTAGCTACTCCGGCACGGACAGCAAAGGCTACTGGCATGACTACTATAATAAAAACAATGCGTTTTACGGTGCGCTGACTTTTCGGCCCAGCGACCGATACGAGCTCTTTATCAACGCCTCCGCCAGCTGGTATCGCTATACAGAGAATTGGGGCATGAACCGTCCCACGCAGGCGCTGATCGACGACGGACTCTATATTAACGGCATCAATATCAACAATGGCGCCGATGCCACGCCATCTGATCCGCAGAATTCGAAGTATGTCGCCGGCACCACGGTTTTCCAGAATACGATTGCATGGGGCCCGGCGGTGCAGATCAGCCGGCACGCGCGTCTGTTGAAGCC
>DAITQE010000643.1:0-2805 GCA_036833235.1 Opitutus sp. | reverse complement strand
ACGCGTGATCGCCGGACCGCGCCCGACCAACACGCCTTCCTCGTCATCAGGATCGTCGCTCAGTAGCCGATTGACTCTTAGCAGCTGGCGATACGTCTGCGCCTTCTTGAGGATCACATCGATCTGGCTCGGCGAAAATGGTTTCAGCACATAGTCGAAGGCACCGCCGCGCATGCACCCGACCGCGGACTCGATCGTGCCGTAGCCCGTAACCATGACGACGAGCGGTCGCTCGGGCATCGCGGTCACCTGCTCAAGGAATTTCTGGCCGTCTCCATCGGGCAAACGGATGTCGAGCATCATCAAATCGAATTGCTCGCGCTGCAGTTGCACCGCCGCCTCAGCCAGATTGTGCGCGCAAGTGACCGGCAGCTTGTGCCGTTGAAAAATGCTTTGGAGCAAATTGCGGACGACGAGTTCGTCTTCGACGATCAGTATCTTCTCAAACGACATTGGCGAAACAGATGTGGAGTGGCTTGGCCTCCGTCGCGCAAATGCGTGGCGCAGGGCTGCTCAATAAGGCAGGCCTCCCGGTTCAGTTCAACCAAATGTTCGGTTAACCTTGGACCGGAACAGCCAGCAGCTTGGTGACCCGATCCAGAACATCGGCTGGCATGTAGGGTTTCGGTAGAAAACCCGCTGGGCCGCCGGTGGCAAATATTGCAGCCACGGCACGCTGATCTCGACCGCTCGTCAGCAAAAGTGGCAGATGTGGCTCACGTTTACGCAGCTCCCCACAAAGCTGACGTCCGTCCATGTCAGGCAAATGACAATCGACGAACGCGAGTGCGATCCGTCCACGATTATTTTCGAAAAGGTGCAATCCATCGGTACCGTTGGCCGCACGGATCACCTCCACCTTCAAGCGCTTCAAAAGGTGCGTCAGAAGTTCTGCGAGTGAATCTTCGTCCTCGACTAAAAGCACCATGTTCTCGTACGTCGGAGGGATGGGCCCAGTTGACGGCTCAAGACTGGGGAGAAGCGCAGCCGATGGTCGCATCATCTCGCCCTTTCGGCCCAACTCGGAGAAACTTGAATGACGCTTTAAAGTTTGTTGGGCGAACGCCGATTACTAGTGCCAACACCCGGCTCCTTGCCGGATGGCCTATTTCCGATGCGTCTATTATCCTTCCTTACTGATATCGAGCGGGCGATCCGCGTCGAAGCCAACGCGGACGAAGGTGCAATTTGGGATTCGACTCGGATCGTGAACTTCAAAACGGGGCTTGCCCGGCTGACTTTGACGAGCCGAGAGCCCGATTCCGGTTTTCCAGCTGGCGGAGTGCTGATCCAACATTTCGGCCTCGCGAACGGATCGTTTTGCGTGAAGGCCAGCCTGAACTGGCAAGGTTGCGAGGGCAGCTCAGCTCTTTCCGTTTACGAAACTCCGCTTTTGAATTGGAAGCTCGAGGCCAGCCGCATCGCCACCGCGTGGCTCGCCGGACCCGCCGCGATCACCAGCATGGACGTAACCACTGCTGACCAACCGGACCGCATCGCCGCGGTAGGCTGAGCAGAGTAGCATGGGTCTCCCGACCCATGGGCGGAATTTAGCGCAGGTGGCTTCCGAAATATTCCGACTACTCTTCGAACATTTCCATCTGCGCCGGATCGATTCGCACGGCTAGAAGTTTCCGTAGAAACATTTCGCGGTGCTCGAGGCATTTGCCGAGTCGGAGCACACAATCGCGATGCTCCTCGGTGCCGTAGCCTTTGTGTTGCGCAAAACCATAACCTGGAAATTTCTTGTCGAGCTCGCACATCAGCCGATCACGCGCGACCTTCGCCACGATCGATGCCATCGCAATGCAGAGCGACCGCGCGTCGCCATGCACGAACGCAGTATGTGGATACGGAAAGCCGCGGAGCGCCAAACCATCGATCAATACGCGGGCCGAAACCATAGGCCGAAAGGCCGCGCGTTCTTCGAAGCTTGTGAAAAGATCCGGCTCGATCTTTCGCTCAAATGCGTCTGGAGGATGAATCGCTTCGAGCGCCCGACGCATGGCCAGTTTGGTGGCCCCAAGGATGTTGAACTGTGCAATCTCGTCCACGCTCGCCACACCGAAATGCGCGTGGATTTGTCCGGCGGCCGCGAGCACTTCAAATTCCGCCCAAAGCTCCTCGCGCTCCGCGGCGGAAAGCAGTTTCGAATCGTTCACCCGTCCCGCTTTGGTCAGCGCCCAACGACTCTCGAGAAATTCGCGCGTCACCAAGACCGCCGCCGCCACGACGGGACCAGCGAACGCGCCGCGCCCCACCTCGTCGACGCCGATGAGACTGGCGACGCTCTCGATCTGCTTCAGGTCAAAGGCCCGGAGTTGTCGGCGCTTGGGCATGGGTTTAGTCCGCCCTCCGCTCGTTCCCTGGCGAACAAACTCCTCGATTTTCAACCGCTCTGTAATGTGGTCGGGGGGCCCCGACCCCGCAACGTAGAGGCCTCCACCACCGACCGCAGCGGCGTGAGACCACCTCGCGGCTTTCCCGTCTGTCATAGCGACTGATATGCCTGGTAGGCCGCGAGCTTGCTCGCGCTCGGACCGCGCCAGCAGGCTGGCAGCCTACACTTCCGAAAACATACCGGAAACCCGTGGCGGAATCGCCGTCCGCATTCGAAGGGCAAGTTTCACGTTGGTGCATTTTTGCCCTCACCATTCCATTTTCTCCCGCGGCTCGGGCAGCGGCAACTCGTCCAATTTGCCGGCCGCAGACACAACTTCGAACGCCGTGCGGAAATGCAGCTTCGCAAATTCGCCCAGTTGCCGCGCGCCGAATTTGTCGATGATTTGGCGCGCCTGATCCTTC
>DAITQE010000642.1:0-2815 GCA_036833235.1 Opitutus sp. | reverse complement strand
CAGCAATGCCGATGGTGGCAGCGGTCCCGCTTTGATTGAACTCTACGATGCCGACCCTGCGCCTGTTTCCGCGTCTGCCGCCCGGCTGGTCAACGTCTCTGGTCGCGCTCGCGTTGGCACGGGCAACGATGTGCTGATCGCCGGTTTCGTTCTCTCGGGCGACAGCACCAAACGCCTGCTGGTGCGAGCGGTCGGCCCTGGCCTGCGGAAGCAAGGGGTCGCCGACTTTCTCGCCGACCCGGAACTGCTTATCCACCGAGGCGCCGACGTTATTGCATCAAATGACAATTGGAGCGACAGCGATTCGGCGACGTTCTCCGCGGTCGGCGCGTTTGCGTTCGAAAGCGGCAGCAAGGACGCCTCGCTCGTCGTCGATCTTCCACCTGGCGTCTATACCGCTGTTGTGCGCGGCGTCGTCGATTCCACCGGCTCGGCATTGATCGAAGTGTACGAAGTGCCGTGATTATGTCTGCTCCAGCGGCAGGCTGTGAAGTTTTACGCCGGGATTTTTTTCCAGGAAATAGCGCATCGTCCATTCGTTTGGGAAGAGCGCGACGGGCTGATCAAGCTTGTCGGTGCCAAAGGCCACGCCACTCGCGACAACAAAACGCGAAGGATCGCCGAGCTTTTCCGCTGGATTTGCGGGCGCCATCCACTTCATCACCGTCCAGGGCGACGGATCGAGGCGGGACGCTGCACCGTATTCGCTTTCGAGTCGGAACTGCACGACCTCGAATTGCAGCGCGCCGACGGCCGCGAGCAGCGTGGCAGTTGTCATGCCGGCGCGCAGCGAGATCGATTGCACGACGCCTTCCTGCAGGAGCTGCTCGAGCCCGGCGCGGAATTTTTTGGCGTCGGACGAATTCGGATTGCTGATAAACGTGAAGACCTCGGGCGGAAAACGCGGGATCTCGTCAAAGAGAATGGCTTTTTCCTCAGTTAGTGTGTCGCCGATATGAAAATCGCTGTGTCCAACCAATCCAATTACGTCGCCCGGCCACGCTTCATCCACCGTTTCACGCTCTTGGCCGAAAAGTTTGTGTGACGAGGAAAGGCGCATCGTTTTGCCCGTGCGCGGATGCATGACCATCATGTCGCGTTCGAACCTCCCGGAGCAAATCCGCACGAACGCAATGCGATCACGATGCCGCGGATCCATATTCGCCTGAATCTTAAAGACGAACGCGGAGAATTTTGGATAGGTGACGGGAATGATGCGTTTGCCTTCGGGGGCAGAAGCTCCGTCGGGTGCGGGAGGAGCCACGTTGATGACGTCACGGCCCGCCCGCAGGTCGGACCCTACCACAGATGCTCGTGGCGCGGGCGGGACGGAGTCCTTCAAAAATCCGTCGAGCAAAAGCTGGATGCCGAAATTGTTCACGGCGCTGCCAAAGTACACGGGGGTTTGCTGGCCGGCCCGCACGGAGTTGAGGTCAAAGGGATGGCCGGCGCCGTCGAGCATCTCGAGCTGCTCCTTCACCTGCTCGTAAGTATAGTCGTCGAGCTTTTCACGGACATGAGGATCTTCGAGCGAAGTCACTTCGACCGGCGCCTGAAATTTTCCGCCGGGCGTGCGTTCGAAAAGATGTACCTGGCGTATGCGTCGATCGAATACGCCACGGAATGACGGGCCGTTGCCGAGCGGCCAGATCACGGGCGAGGACTGAAGGCCGAGCACTTGTTCCAGTTCATCGAGCAGCTCGAGTGCATTCCGCGTCGGGCGATCGCACTTGTTCATGAAGGTGAAAATGGGAATGCCACGGCGACGGCAGACCTCGAATAATTTGCGCGTTTGCGCTTCCACGCCTTTCGCCGCATCGATCACCATGAGAGCGGCGTCGACAGCGGTCAGAACACGATAGGTGTCCTCGGAAAAATCCTTGTGACCGGGCGTATCGAGGAGGTTGACGGCGTATCCAGTATAGTCGAACTGCAGGACGGTTGAGCTGATCGAGATACCGCGTTGTTTCTCCAACTCCATCCAATCGGAGGCGGTGGCGCGCTGGTTTTTCCGGGCAGTTACGGTGCCGGCGAGATGGATGGCGTTGCCGTAAAGCAGGAACTTCTCCGTGAGCGTCGTTTTGCCCGCGTCAGGATGCGAAATGATCGCAAAGGTGCGGCGGCGGGCGATTTCTTGTTCGGGCGACATGATGGCGGCGGGTGCGGTTCGGAGGACGAAGGATCAATGAAGCGGGGAAGGGCGAGCGGAGAAAGTTAATTCTCCGCCAAGCCCTCGGGCGATCGGCCAGAGACAGGCAACGCGATGTGCTTCAGTGTGTAGTCGCGAGCGGGAGCGAGTTCGTGTAAAGAGAACTCTACACGATGGCGGATCGGCGTAGGTTGCGCGCTCGCCGCGCAACTCACTGCGGCTGGACGAACGTTGTGCGGCGAGCGCGCAACCTACAGTTCAATCGGGATCGCGGAGTTTTCAGATGATCGCTCAGTTGGGCGCTACCAAAATAGGAAATGCGTCAGGGCACAGGCGCCGGGCGACCCGAATTCTGGCGGCGTTCTGACGGACTGATCATAAGGGCTTCGCAACTTCTTGGATTCATCGTGTAATAAAGGCGTCAAGAATTTCACCTGAGGGGAAATCGCTCGCATTCCCGGATAAAGCATTACTGTGGATTCGTGCTTTCCCCGATGGTTATCACTTTGGTTTTCTTCTGTGCTCTCTACGTTTTGAGCCTCGCGAATATGCTTTCAGCAGCGTTTGCGGCGCCAATCGGCTACGAGGACACAGATGGTTTTCATTACGGCATCGAGGTTTAACCGCTGGCCAGGATGACTGGGGGCGTTTGGAACTCTGCGTAAT
>DAITQE010000641.1:0-2827 GCA_036833235.1 Opitutus sp. | reverse complement strand
CCTTCTGGTCGTGCGTCACGTACACCGTCGTAAGGTTGAATTCTTTGCACACGCGACGAATTTCCGTGCGCATTTCGAGCCGCAGCTTGGCGTCGAGATTCGACAACGGCTCATCGAGCAACAGACAGCGTGGGCGAATTACTAATGCCCGCGCCAGCGCCACCCGCTGCTGCTGACCACCGGAGAGCTGATTCGGCCGTCGCTCGCCGTAAGCGCCCATGCGGACGGATTCGAGTGCCTCACCGACGCGGCGTTTGATCTCAGGCTTGGCCACTTTCCGCTCTTCGAGACCGAACGCGACGTTTTCAGCCACCGTCATATGCGGCCACAACGCGTAACTTTGAAACATCATTCCCGTGTTTCGCTTGTGCGGGGCCAGCCTGGTCACATCTTCGTCGCCGAAAAAAATCTGGCCTTCGTCCGGAATGTAGAAGCCTGCGAGACTGCGCAGCAGCGTGGTCTTGCCACAGCCGCTCGGGCCGAGCAGAAAAAACAGCTCGCCCGGCTTAATCGTCAGATCGAGATCCCGAAGCGCCACGACGGGACCAAAACGCTTCGTAAGTTTCACCATCCGAATGGAGATCATGCAGGCGCGAACAGCGGGCGAAGCAAGGTTTCGCGCCCAGGTAAGTCAAAAGAATAAACCTGTCGCGATCGCAAGGAACGCATTGCCATGCGGACCTCGGTTTGTCTCGCTGGTTTTTCCCATGATTGCCACCCCGAGAGCTCGGTCGCGCAGAGACACCACGACGCATCCTGACTTGGAAGCGGTGCTGTTTACGGAGTCCCAGATCAAACGACGAGTCCGTGGGCTCGCCGCTGAGATCAAGCAGGTTTACGGCGAGGGCGAATTCACGCTCGTGTCGCTCATCAACGGCGCGGTGATGTTTACCGCGGATCTGATGCGCGAAATCGACAATCCCGTGCGGCTCGACTGCGTCCGCGTCTCGAGTTATGGAGCCAACACGAAATCGGTCGGCGCCCCGCAGATCGTCGCTTCGCTGACGCTCGATATCAAAAATAGAGATGTTCTGATCATCGACGACATTCTGGATACTGGGAAAACACTCTCGCTGGTCACCGAACTCGCGCTGAAACTCAAACCTTCCAGTCTGCGCTCGTGTGTTTTGCTGGACAAAAAAGCGCGCCGCGAAGTGGAATTTGAAGCAGATTTCGTGGGCTTCGAAATTCCCAATAAATTCGTCGTCGGCTACGGTCTCGATTTCGCCGAGCGCTATCGGAACCTGCCGTGCATCGGCGTGCTGAAGCGCGAACTGCAGCAGATCCCGGCGTAAGAAGATTGGCACCTTGGGAGCACGGGCGTCCCGCCCGCTCAGATCAGAAGCGGGCGGGACGCCCGCGCTCCCACACAAACCTAAAGCAGCCGACCCGCGGTCGGATCGATCAGACCCATCCGCATCGCGAACGTATGCGCAATACTCGCCGCCGCGTTCTTTGCGCGCGTCGCACCTTCGCCGCTGAAGTTCTCATCCACCGTTGCGCGGAAGAGTTCCAGCCAGCGTTGAAAATGCTCTGCCGAAACAGGCAGCACTGCATGCGCCGGCCATGGCTGACCGACATAGCCGGGCTGGCCTAAAATCATCCCGCACCAGAAAGCGTACATCTTCGGCAGATGGTGCGACCAATCGACTTTCGCCACATCCGAGAAAATGGGATCGAGCAGCGTGTCGCTCTGCACCTTCGTATAAAAAAGGTCCACCAACTGCCTCACGTCTGCCTCGGTGCTGATATCATTCATCCACTGCAACAGACAGGCGGTCGCCGCACGTCGCAAGCGGCCGTTGGGAAAAGCTTGATCGAGATCAAGACGTCCTTGGCCGTAGTTTTAAGCATCGTTCGAAATCCGTTGTAGGCAGCTCGCTTGCGAGCGCTCAAGCGTCCGCAAGCGAACTGCCCACCACATCTGCATTTCGAATATCACGAAAATATTTCTTCACGTCCGCACGGACACGAGGTCACCGGCGTCGCCCACCGGCCCCACTCTTCTTCCGCGACGAGTACGTCGATGACGTTTTCGCCGGTTTCCGATAATCGCCGGATTTGAGCGCGTTGACTTGATCCCGCAGCAACGCCGCTCGCTCGAACTCCAGGCGCCCCGCCGCCTCCTGCATCTCGTCCTGCAACTCCGCGATCACCGCAGCCACATCGTCCACCGCTTCCTCCACCGCGGCTTCCTCGCGGACGCCTGTGCCATCGTACGTGTGCAAACTCGCCTGCGCTGACCGCTTCACGCTCTGCGGCGTGATTCCGTGCTCGATGTTGTAAGCGAGCTGTTTTTCGCGCCGATGTTTCACCACTTCCATCGTGCGTCGGATCGATCGAGTGAGGTTATCCGCGTAAAAGATCACCCGCCCTTTTTCGTGCCGCGCGGCGCGACCGGCCGTTTGAATGAGACTCGTTTCGCTGCGGAGAAAACCTTCCTTGTCCGCGTCCAGAATCGCGACGAGCGCCACTTCCGGAAGGTCAAGTCCCTCACGCAACAAATTGATGCCGATCAGCACATCGAAATTGCCCAGTCGGAGATTGCGTAAAATCTCCACACGCTCAATCGCATCGATGTCCGAATGCAGGTATTCGACGCGAATCTTCGCCTCGCGCAGGTAACTCGTGAGATCTTCCGAAAGCCGTTTCGTCAACGTCGTCACCAGTACGCGTTCACCGGCCTTGGCCGCGGCGTTGATTTCGCCGATGAGATTTTCCACCTGCCCTTTCGTCGGACGGAGTGTGATCTCGGGATCCAGCAAGCCCGTTGGTCGCACGAGTTGCTCCGCGATGACCGCCGATTGCTTTAGTTCAAACTCCGTCG
>DAITQE010000640.1:0-2836 GCA_036833235.1 Opitutus sp. | reverse complement strand
GAATGGTGCGACAGCCATGCCTGGAGTGTTTCTCGATATGATGCGCGAGTCGGGAGTATGCTCGAAGTCTGCCTAGCGAACTCCACCGTTCTTGATTTCGAGCTATATCGCCGGAGGGCACGTTTCGTCGCTGGAAGTCTTCCCGCCCGCCTCATCGCGACTCGCACCGAGCCCGGGTTGGTTAATTCGTAGTAGCCGAGAAAATGCGCCTTGGCCCGCATTTCGTCTAACAGAAATCTAACGGAGCGGGCGGGAGCGGGCGGTATTGGCCGGGACTGGATAACACCCGAATGCGCCAAAACCCTTACTAGACGGGACTATTCGGTAGCGGTGGGGACTGGCCGGGACCCCTGAGTTCGGGTTCGGAATCCCGTTGGGGCTACCAATAAAACAACAATGGAGCGACAGTCGTCCTAAATAACGTGTACCGGAATCGCGACCATCCCGTAATTCGGGGCAGGCCATATCTGCAGAAGCAAATCACCGCGTGTCGGCGTGAACACAAAGTCGCGCGTTTCACCGATGGTGATTGTTTCGACGGCTGACTGCGCAGTACGCCGCGCTGCCGCCGGCAGGTCAGCGCCGTCCACGGCTACAGGCTGCCACTGCAGTGTTCGATTGCTGGAGCTGAGCGAAACGATCGCATGTGTCCAAAACGTCGTCATGTTGATGAAGCGCAGCCGCTGGCGAACGCCAGAACGAACCGTCAGTGCCGGCGGCTGGAAGAGGCCGTTGACGAAAACCTTTCCTCGGTCAGCGAGTCTGTGCGTCGTCGTAATCGTGAAGATATGATCGGTTGCGGGATCGAACTTCTGGCCGGGTTCAAGCACGATCAACGGTCCGGCCAGGCCACCACGCAATTGGTACACGTCGTCCATGTGCGTGTGATAGATGAACGTACCGGCGCGCGGCGGAGCCATGCGCACCTCGAATGTTTGACCCGGATCGATCATCGGCGCTAGCCGATCGCCCTCGCCGCTGAAGCCGGCGACACCGTCATAGTAGCTGCCTTGCAATTCGATGCCGTGCCAGTGAACCGTGGTCGGTTCGTTCAAGCGGTTGACGACGTCGATCGCAACCGGCGCGCCACGAGTCAACACGATTGGCGGCCCGATCGAGCCGGGCTCGGTGATCGTTTTCCCGCCGTCATCCAGCACGTACCTGAACATAGGGTTATCCGGGCGATTGCCCTGCGCCGGTTCGACCGATAAGGTCAGCCGTCGAGCGACGGGCAAGTCTGCGGCACTGGCTGCTTTGCCGTGCACCGATACTCCTAAGATCAGGCCGCCCATGCCCACATGCCGCACGAAATTATTCTCGTACTCCTCATCGCTTATTTTTGGTTTGCCGTTCAGGATTTGGGCGATCGGCAGGTGCCCCATCGTGTGATACGTCAGATGGCAGTGAAAGAGCCAGTTGCCGACGCGCGTAGCCTTCCAGGTCATCGAAAATGTCCCACCGGGTTCGATTAGTTCGGTAACTCGGCGATCGCGGTCGCGCCGGTAGACCGTGTCGGCGATCCCGTCACCGCGCGAATCGACGCGAAAGTAAAATCCGTGCAGGTGCAAAGGATGTGCGCCAAAAGCCGGGTTGATCCAACGCCAGCGGACGGTTGCATCTTGAGCGTATGAGAGGCGCTCCGTAGACGGCCACGATCTCCCATTGATCACGGCCAATTCGTAGTTAAAATTGGGCCCGCCTTTGGCGTTCCGAACGTTGATCCATTGTCCGATCACGAAGATCCGATCCCGCGGAGCTTGATGGGTGGGGTTTCGCGGATCGATCACGATAGCGCCACTCAACTGAGAGTCCGCCCCAAAGCGCTGAGCCCGCGAAGTCCCAGCGGTCGAGGCCCAATAATAGTACGTTCCCGGAGCTCCGGCGCGAAATCGAATGACGCGCGTTTGCGCAAAGGGAACATCGAACGGCCGGTCGCGCAGTGCCGGACGATCCATCAGGCCGTGCACGGTCAAGCGCGAGCCGGGGATCGCATTGTGAACGCGAACGATCACGACCGTCTCTAAAGGGACGCGTATCACCGGGCCCGGAATCTGCGGCGTTTCACCAGTTTCCGCAAAGGCTTGCATGGGCACCGCCGCGCCGTTCGGACCGTCGGGATACCAACTGCCCCAGCGCGCCTCTAGAGACAGGTGCAGCTCGTGCCGAACGAGCTGTCCGGCCGGTAAGCGATTATCGTTAGCCCGAATCGCGGATGCCAACGGCGTGCTTTGAGCGATGGCGAGAGTAGCCAATGCCAAAACGGCGGCAAATGAAGAGATGCTCATGCGATACCTCGCCGTATGGCCGACATTCCCCATATGGCCGAGCTCTTCGACCCCTGATTGCCGGTTTCCGGCGTTGGGGGCACCGCCCCGGCGCTCTTGGGGAGAGGGTGTGGACGCCATCTGCAGGCAAGAGGTGGACTCGGGCGCCACGGGACGCCGGGGAAGCCGGTTTCGCGCTCATCAGGGCGCAGCTCTCCCGTCGTTTGCCGTCGAACGCACAGCCGCTGAACGCTCACGTCGGCACGAGAGCCGGCGGCGAGCGTAGTCCCGCAATCAGTCGCAGAATTTCAGCGAACAATTGTCGCGGGATGGCGACCTCGGCCATCTGAAAGGCGACATACCGGCCGTGGCTGACGACCTTCGCGCCGATCTTGATCAGCTTCTCGCGCAGACTCGTGAGCGACCACATATGGGCTTCGAACTCCTGGCAAAGCTGCGTGCTAAAATAGGAGCCCAAGGCGAGAAACCACAGCCGTCCGAGTGGTGGGGGTAGTGGCCAGCCATTAAATAAGAGGACTCGGATTAGCTTTTGGCACTAAAAGCGTTAGCTT
>DAITQE010000639.1:0-2845 GCA_036833235.1 Opitutus sp. | reverse complement strand
ACGTTCCGTCGCGCTCGTCGAACGCGCACGATGCGCCACGATTGATACCGGACACACCACCGCGCATGTCACCGCGGTGACTGATCTCCGATCGCAGGATCTCGTCAACACCTTCAACCAAGACTGCGCCAAGGCGGTGTGGGACGCCGGCTCAGCCGTGATCGATCGCATCGTGTCGAACCTTCGCGCGGAGGACATCGACTGTGAGTTCCGGTGGGTCCCCGGCTATCTCCACGCATCGCTGAACGACACGGCGGGTGAACACGCCTCCCAGTTCGAGCGCGAAGCGGCTATTGCCAACGAGCTCGGAATTCGCGCCGAGTACCTCCCGGAAATTCCGAGATTCGGCCTGCCTGGAGTTAAATTTCCGCACCAGGCACTTTTCCATCCGCGGAAATATCTCAGCGGATTACTCGATAAGATTCCGGGCAGCGGTTCCCATGTATTCGAATTAACCGACGTCACCGGAATCGAGGATGAGCCGCTCGCCGCGTCAGTAGGCCGGTTCAAGATTCAATGCGACTATGTCGTGGTGGCGACCCACAATCCACTCAGCGGAAAAGCCGGGCTCGTATCCTCCACGCTGTTTCAAACCAAACTCGCGCTCTACACGACGTACGCAATCGGTGCCAGAATTCCGTCGGATCTGATTCCCGAAGCTTCGTTCTGGGACACGAGCGATCCGTACTACTACCTGCGAATTGATCGCAAACGCGACGGTGACTACGCCATTTTCGGCGGCGAAGATCACAAGACCGGACAGGAGACGGACACCGAAGCCGTTTTTCAACGACTCGAAGAACGGTTTCGCGAGATCGCGCCGGATGCGCACGTCCAGCACCGCTGGTCCGGCCAGGTCATCGAAACCAACGACGGTTTGCCCCTCATCGGCGAAACAGCACCGCGTCAATTTGTGGGCACAGGCTTTTCCGGCAATGGCATGACGTTTGGAACTCTCACGGCGATGATGGCGACCGACGCGGTGCTCGGTCGCAAAAATCCATGGCAAGATGTGTTCGATGTTAACCGAAAAAAACTGCGCGGCGGTACGTGGAATTATCTCAAGGAAAATAAAGATTACCCGTATTATCTCCTCCGTGATTGGCTCGCCGGGGCAGAAGGCGACTCGGTCGCCGAGGTCGGACGGAACCAGGGGAAAATCATCAACCTGGACGGCAAGAAAGTGGCGGCGTATCGCGACGCACGCGGGAAAGTCTCCCTTTGCTCCCCGATCTGCACGCATCTCAAATGCATCGTTGGTTGGAACGACGCGGAGCAGACGTGGGATTGCCCGTGCCACGGTTCGCGTTTCAAGCCAACTGGCGAACTAATTTCTGGCCCCGCCGAAGAGCCGCTCGAAAAAATCAATCCGCCATCGAGCGAGAAATAAGATTCGAAGAGTGTAGGTTGCGCGCTCGCCGCGCCACGTCCGAGTCGGGGCCCGTTGCGCGGCAAGCGCGCAACCTACAATTCAATCCGAGAGCGCGGAGTTGCCACACGGTTTGTCGTGCTCGCGCCACGAACGAGTCCAAAGTTTCGGCGTCCTTGATTTCGCCTCAGTCGAACTCCAGCGTGACATTGATATTGCCCCGCGTCGCTTTCGAATAAGGACACGTCTGATGTGCGATGTGCATCACATGCCGGCCATCCGTTTCACTCACTCCCGGCATGCTGGCGCGCAGCTCGACGTTGAGTCGATAGCCGCCGCGATTGTCTTCTTCGAGATGAGCCCGGGCAGTCAACGTCAACCCGTGCGTCGGTAAATGGGCCGTCTCCGCGGCGTTCTTTAGTGCACCGAGATAACACGCCGCATACGCCCCGGCGAACAGATGCTCGGGTGTGACGCTGCCTGGCTTTTCGTCTGAGGAAAGCTGAACAGAAAAAGCGCCATCGGGCGCTTCCACTCTGCCGTCGCGTCCGCCTTGCGCAATCACCTCTGCGATGTGGATGGTCTTCATGACCTTTAGAGTACCGGCGAAAGCTTGGTTCGGAAATCAGGCGGCTTTTGGCGGCACCTGTGGGAAGTTTTCCGTGATCAGCAGGGCGGCAGCCACGGCTCACGAGATCGCAACGAACGTGGCACGTTTTCGCTCCGATCAGACACCAACACATTTGTCCTCACCAAAGGGAGCGCCGTGTTCGTAGTTCCGCCTTGAGGCAGTCAGCGGACCAAGTCTCGTCGCGCTGCTATTTCTTCCCAACCGAATTGCGGTACGCTCACCGATGGCGCACGCGCCACACCGCGCTTACGGTGACGCCAACTTCGCGTCCGTTGCTCAGTCACGACACGGCAAACGTGCGGACCTTAATCGTTCATCATGTATTCTACGATCACACCACCCGCTCGCTATCGGGACCGCACGGAGGCCGGCCAATCGTTGGCTCGGCACTTGGTTTCGTACGCCAGTCGCGATGATGTGCTGGTACTCGGGCTGCCCCGCGGAGGCGTACCGGTCGCGCGCGAAGTAGCCAAGGCGCTCCATGCGCCGCTCGACATTTTTCTTGTTCACAAACTCGGCCTGCCTGCGCATCCGGAACTGGCGATGGGCGCGATCGCAACGGGTGGCGTGGAGTTCTTGGACAACACGCTGATTGCCGAACACAATGTTTCTCCAAAACAAGTCGCCGCCGTGATCACCAGCGAATCAGCCGAACTCGAACGTCGGGAAACGTCATACCGCGGCCGCCAACCAGCACCCGACGTGAGGAAACGAACCGTAGTCCTCGTCGATGATGGCGTCGCCACCGGTTATACGATGCGCGTAGCCGTGCTCGCGTTACGCAAGTTGGGGCCAAAACAGATTATCGTCGCCGTTCCCGTCGGCGCTCCCGAAACGTGCTCCCT
>DAITQE010000638.1:2140-2846 GCA_036833235.1 Opitutus sp. | reverse complement strand
CCAGGGGCAGTTGCTCGAGTTCAAACGGCTTTGTCAGGTAGTCGCCCGCGCCAAGCCGGATGGCGTCCACCGCTTCCTTGATTCCGCCGAAAGCGGTCATGACCACGATCCCGGTATTCTCCGAAAATGCCCCCTCGCGCAGCAACTGGAGGACGTTGCCATCCGGCAGATGCAGATCCACCAGCGCAAACTCAAATCGGATCGCACCAATCAAGCGCCGGGCTTCTTCCAGTGTCGCACTTTCACTCACCTCCGCGCCCAGGCGGGTCAGATACGCGGCTGCTCGCGTACGCAACGCACTGTCGTCCTCGAGCACGAGGATTTCGCAGCCCGCGGGGATGGCGGTTTTTTCGGGCACGGTCGATATATGCGGGGCTCGCCGTCCCTAAATCAACGTTTATGCCCACTCGAATATTCCATCGAGGGGTTGAAATATTCGCCCTGCGGGCCGACTCCGTCGGGGTTAGCCGCGACCTGAGTCAGTTTACCCCGACTCGTCGGGCCCCGCCGGCGACGGCCGGGTAGTTCCGCTCTCTCACTGTTGTTCGTGAATTTCCGGGCCAACTCGCCGGTTCGCGGCGGCCCTCGCATGGCGAAGTACATTCCTTGAACGATAAAGATCCTCGCGGCGCGTTCCTCCTTCAAGCCAAAGCAAGCTTCGGGGTATCCGACCCACCGTGGGCTTAACAACCACTGTCTTCCGGGA
>DAITQE010000638.1:0-2130 GCA_036833235.1 Opitutus sp. | reverse complement strand
TAGGCCGCGAGTTTGCTGGCGTGGTTTGAGCGCGAGCAAGCTCGCAGCTTGCGGAGTCCGTAAGTTGAAAATGCAAACAGGAAAGCGGTGCATGAACTACCCGTCGCGGAATTTTGATTTGCTCTTCATTCCGCTCCGGCAGCCATTGAAGCCATGCGAGCTTATCCCCTGATTTTCGCTCTGAGTTGCGCGTTGGTCCTCGCCGTCTCCGCCGCCCGGGCCAGCACCGAGATTCGGCCTTTCGACGGCGCCTCAGTTCGCGGCGCCAACTACTGCGCCGCGGGCGGTCATCATCTGGAACATTGGCTTCACTATGATCCGAAGGAAAACGAGCGGGACCTGGATTACGCGAAAAAGATCGGCATCAACCAGGTTCGCGTCTTCCTGAGTTACCCCGCGTATCTGGCCGACAATGACGCGTTCCGCCGCAATCTCGTTCATCTCGCCCGCGCTTGTCAGGCGCGAAACATCGGGCTCATGCCGGTGGTGGAGTCGAAGCGCGACATGATCAAGGAAGCCGAGCCCTATCCCCGCACGCGAGAATGGATCAAGGCGCTCCTCGATGCCATCGGTAGCGAACCGGCGTTGGTGTGTTGGGACGTCTATAACGAACCCGATTACCCCGATAGCCCCGAGCGGCCGGCGCACATCGCGGACGCGCGCGTGATGGCGAACCTGTTCCGCGAACTGGATACGCGACAACCGCGCGTACCGATCACCATCGGCTTTGCCTACGAGAAATTCATGGAGGAGAACGCGGACGTCGTGGATGTCCTTTCGTTTCACGACTACAGTCCGACGCGGGGGGAGATTCGCCACCAGATCGAGCTCGCGGCGGTGTTCGCGGCCAAGGTCAAAAAGCCGATCGTCAACAGCGAGATTGGCTGCACGGCGCGGGCGAATCCCTACGACGTTGCCATCGAGGAATACTCAAACGCGCACATGGGTTTCTATATTTGGGAGCTCATGATCACACGCTACTGGGGCAACGTGCATGGCGTGTTTTATCCCGACGGCACCGTGCGCGATCCATCGATCGTCGCTGCGATGATGGGAATTTTCCGCAATCGCTCGGCGGAGATTGTGCAGGAGTTTCCCGACCGGGAAAAGCGAGTGACCCGCACGGTCGCTGATGGCCGGAAATGGCTCGAGGAGGCACAAGCGAGTTACGCCGACGGACTGAACCTGGCGGAAACCGCCGCGAATATTTTGGAGGCCAATCAACTGGTGCCGATGCGCGACTTGCCGACGCGGCGCGTCGCGCTCTTGCGGGAAAAAGCGCCCGATGCGGCGGCGTTGCGCGCGTTGCTCGCAGAGCTGCTCAAGACCCTTGAGCCTTACCAGCAGGGATCGCCGAGCGGAGGTTGACGGGGATTGCCGTGAGAGACTGGTGATCCTGGAGCGTTTCCCCGCAGGCTGGCCGTAGCGGAATAATGCAGTTGAGAGCTGAGAGTTGAGAGCAAAACGAAATCGGTATGAGTTCTCAACTCTCACTCCTAAACTCTCAACTAAATGAGTCCGGCTTATTGAGCCTCGCGCATTCGCCTGACGGTAGGGCGAGGCGTCCCGCCGAGCCGCGGCTCACCGGGGACGGTTCGCCCTACCTCGCGAGACTCAATAGAGGATCCTCAGCGCCTGTTTCAGATCACAGGCCGTAGAGTCCGGGGCCGGTTGTTACTTGGCCGCGTTGGTTTTGAGAAAGCCGTTGATATCGAGCCAGTGCGTGAAGACCTCGAACCACCAGTAGGTCGGGTGGTCCGGGTAGCCCATGCCGAAGCCGTGACCGCCGTTCTGATACAGATGAAACTCGACCGGCCGCTTTGCGTCCCACCAGGACTTGATCAGTCCGAAATCTCCGTGGAACATGAGAGGATCGTCGGCGGCGAGGGCCACGAACAGGGGCGGCGCATCCTTCGGGACCTCGACTGCTCCCAGGTTGCCGTAGATCGGCGCGATGAAGGCGAGCTTCATCGTCTGCGAGTGGAGCTCGCAATGCATCGTGAGGCCGGCCCCCGCGGAGAAACCCATCATGCCGATCCGCTTGGTATCGACGTGCCATTTTTCGGCGTTCTGGAGGATTAGCGCGTAGGCGGCTTCGGCGTCGGCCTGCTGGTTGGAGAGGTCCCACGC
>DAITQE010000637.1:0-2850 GCA_036833235.1 Opitutus sp. | reverse complement strand
GTTGTAGGCAGCGTGCTCGCCGCGCTACGTCCGCCCCGCGGACCCGTTGCGCGGCGAGCATACAACCTACAGTTCAAGCCAAGAATCGTTTAGTTTTCACATTGTCCGGTAAGCGCCCGATCGAGGTATTCATTTTCGTGTAATTCGTGGTTAACTCCGTCTGCGGCGATATTGCCTCAGCTCCCGATCGTCAGCACCGCTTTGAAAAAGATCAGAATAAATCCCACCAACGCACAGCAGCCGAAAAAGCCGAGCGTGTCCTGCCGGTTCCATTTCGTGAGTTCCCAGTTCGAGCGCGGGAAGAGCTTGAGGTGATCGTAGCGCGTCGGGTTGCGGTAACTTTCCTCCACCGCTTTCGCATCCTCCTCCAGGGTCGGGCCGACCGGCGTTTTCATGCGCACGTGAAATCGCGCCACCCGGACTGGATCCGTCGGACGCGTCAGCCAGCTTGCCACGAGCAGGATCAGAATTGGCAGCAGCGCATCCACCAGATAGCGCGTCGTGGTCAGCATCGCCGGGCTGAACCCAGCCACATCCACGCCCAACAGCGACACGAGATACACCTCGACGCGAAAGAGTCCGAGTCCCGTCTTGGGCGAGGCCAGATTGTTCGGATCAAGGCGGACGACGCCTTCTTCAAAATAGACGGAGACCGGCTCGATCCGTCGCGTTCGCATGATCAGCTCGCCCTCCGTCTTCGCCCGTCCCGCCGCGATGTCCGCGGGCGTCGCCCGACCCTGCAGCGTCACGACCCGTTCCCGCGTCATGAGCGTAAGCGTCGACGATCGCGCGAGCGCCGGAATCGACGGCACGCTCCATGGGGTCAACGCAATCAGCGTCAGCGTCGCCACAACCTGGATGCGCACGGCCGTTTCCGTCAGCCGCCGCCACAGGAAAATCATCGTGATCGGAACGCCCCAGACCACGAGCAGCACGATCGCGAACTTCAACAACGCGATCACGCTGTTGAGATAGAGCGCCACTCCGATGCCAAGCGCGAGGGCGATGGGCACCGTCAGCCGCGCCACGATCATGTAGTGGCGCTCGGATTTCCCCGGAAGCAAGGGTTCGTAGAGATTCTTCACCACCAGACCTGACATGACCACCGACTGGGCGCCGAGCAGCGCCAGCTTTCCTCCCAGGATGCCGATGATCATGACGCCGATCAGCCCGATCGGGAGGAGCTCACGCGTGAGCAAGCCCCAAACCTGATCCGGATCCGAGAGATTTGGCCCGAAGAGCGCGATCGCGATCAAGCCACAGAACGCCCACGCAATCGTCACGAACCGCTTGCTGAAACCACCCGTCACGGCGCCGAGCCGCGCCGCCAACTCGTTCTTCGCCGAACCTGCGATCGTCATGTTGGCCTGCGAACCGACGATCCCGACAAATTGCACCAGCAGCAATGCGGCGATGGAATACCAGGTGTATTCACTCAGCCCCCCGCCGCCGAAAAGATTGAACAGCACCTGCGGCACTTTCTGGTGCAGCCCGTGCACGCCTCCCGTGTGCGCCAGGCCAAACGGAATCAGGATAACGGATATGATGATAACCAGAATCGCCTGCACCGCGTCGACGACTGCGGAAGCCTTGAGTCCGCCCAACATCACAAACACCGCGACCAGGAATGAGGAGACCAGATAGAAAGTGACGGGATTCAAGTAGGTGACATACGGCTGCAGCTCGCCGCGATCATAGAAACCTTTGAGCAGGTCGTAACGCGCCACCGTCGGATCCGCCAGCGGCCCGGTGGCCATCGGCGTCGCCGGCGGAGCTGACAGTCGCGCCTTTCGCAACGCGACGAACTCGTGGTAGTCATTTACCATCTGCCGCTCAGCGACGGAGTAGATGGCCGAATCCTTGACCAGGAGCGGCTGCAGCGTCTTCAGGGCGACGACGTTTCCGCCCGCGATCCCGACGATGATGATCAGGATGGTCGTGACCGCATAGAGCGAACCGAGAAAGCGTTTGCCAAAACGGTCCTCGAACAGATCGGCCGTCGTCGTCAGCCGTACGCGCCGGAACCAGACATTGCTGAACCAATAATACGGCGTGAGAAAGAGCGTGATCAGCGCCAGCCACGCTCCGCCCGCGCCCTGCCGGTACACCGAACTCGAAGTCGTGGTCGCCTGCCCGGGATCCGCCATGCTGCCAAAGCTGAGGAAGAACTGAAACCACTTCCCCAACGAGCGCCCGCCCAGGAAAAAATCGCGTTCGTTCTTCACGCCATGCGACAGGATTTTTCCGATCGCGAGAACGCCGAAGATATAAATCACGACCACGGCGGCATCGAGCCAGTGCAGACCAAAGAAGTGCATGAGTGAGTCCGATTGAGGCAGAGGGTTCTGATTAGGTTCGACGCATTTCTCTCTGTGAACTCTGTGTCGAAGCTCAGTGTGCTCTGTGACCTAAAAGTTTTGTTCAGTTCGGCTTAACCCGATCGGTGATGCTCAGCGTATTGAAATCCAACACCCGCTCCAAGCGCCCGTGGGTGATGGTCAATTTACGCGAACCTTTTTCCGCGTTCAGGTACGGGCCCTCGAAAAGTTTCCATTTCGTGTAGTCGATTGGCCGGCCGTCGATCACGGGTGCCTTGTCGTAGGTGAAGCTCACTTTCTTTCCGCGTAATGTGGTGAAGGTCACCGTTGGTGTCGGCTCGAGCTTGAAAGCCAGCGGCAGCGCGTTGATCGCCTGCTTGAATTCGTCAAAACTCTTGAACTCGCTCGCACTCGCCGCCTGGACAATTGTCCCGTTTTTCAGGTGCGGACTCACCAGGCACTTGTCGCCGGTCGCCACGCGCTCCGTGTCCCGCGACGATTTGTACTTCATCGCGTCCTGCCATTCGTAGCC